>JANXYF010000074.1 GCA_025350175.1 Nitrosopumilales archaeon
ATAACAAATTTAATTCAAAACAGAAACAAAGAAGCAGCAAATTCACTTGCAAAAAAAATTATCAAAATGCATATTGATATTGCAAATCAATGTGTAAAAAATCCAAAGATAAAAAAAGAGTTGCTGGATAAGATGAAGACCGATCTTGATGAACTCCAAGATTTGTTACATGGAATGTTACTACTTGGAGAAGTTACACCACGATCTTCTGATTATCTGATCTCATTTGGTGAAAGATTATCCATCAATCTGGTTGCTTTTACATTAAATGAAATAGGTGTAAAAGCAATACCTATGACAGGAAAAGATGTAGGTATAGTCACAGATTCTAATTTTGGAGGAGCAAAACCTCTCATGGATACTACACGACTACATGTTTCTCATACAGTAGAAAATCTCTTGCAAAAAAAGATCATGCCAGTAATTGGAGGATTTGCTGGCGCGGATCAACATGGTAACATAACTACATTTGGTAGAGGTGGTTCTGATTATACAGCAACAATTATCGCATCTAGTATCAAGGCCGATGAAGTTTGGTTGATGAGTGATGTAGATGGTTTAATGACAACTGATCCAAAAATTGTAAAAAATGCTAAGCTGATCAAAGAAGTATCATACATTGAAGCAATGGAAATGGCGCTATTTGGTGCAAAATACATTCATCCAAGAGCACTAGAGCCACTTGTTACAAAAAAAATTCCTTTACGTATACGAAATACATTTAACGTAAAAAATTCTGGTACGCTAGTTACTGCTTCTCCACAGGCTGATACTCAAAAGATGGTAAAGTGTGTAAGTACAATAAGACATACTGGACTCATTGATGTTCGAGGTGGAAGCATGGTTGGCACTCCAGGTACTGCAGCTACAATATTTTCCATTCTTGCAAAAGAAGGAATTAACATAATGATGATATCTCAAAGTCCATCAGAGTCGTCCATATCAATAATAGTAAAGAAAAATGATCTGGATAAAGCAGTAAACTCACTTGAAATGAATCTTCTAGGAAAGATAATTAAAAAAGTAGATGTTACAGTAGATGTATCAATAATTGCTCTCATAGGTTCTGGAATGAGAGGAATGACAGGAGTTGCTTCCAAAGTATTTACAGCTGTAGCAAAAAAAGGTGTAAATGTAATAATGATAGCACAAGGCTCTTCAGAGCTTAATCTTGCTTTTGTAGTAAAAGATTCTGACTGTAATGCAGCAGTGCAGGCATTGCATGACGAGTTTGAACTTGGAAAATAGCTGTTCTTTCTAAAAGCATATTTATGTAAATTAGATATTGAGAGCGTATGAATAGACTTCTACTTTTATCAATTTTCATAATAGTTGGAGGTCTGATAATTTCTATTCCATTACTTAGCAATCAACTTGCTAATGCAGGTTCAACAAGAAAAATTCAGTTTACTCAAACAATTACATCAACACAAGATCCTGGACTTGGTCATAATACTGAACAGATAGCAATAATCTTACCACCGAACAGCGGTTCTATTTATCATGGTTCAATTACATATAGTGCAAGTCAACCAGTTCAAATTGTTATTTTACATCAAATAGATAAGAGTGATTCAAAAGGTCAACCAACTTGGACAGTAGATGGCAATACATTTTATGCTCAAACAACAATTGATTCAAATTCAAATGGTGGTAGTTTAGATTTTACAGGATCTGCCATTGGTCTTCATTCTACAAATTCTAGTCAATTTACTGCTACTGTAAGTGTAGATGGTTGGATAAGAGTAACAACTCCTGAAGTAATCCAAACTACTCCACCTCCAACTGAGAATTATACCATCAAACTTGTAAAAAGTACTATTCCAGTACAGATACCCATGCATGAAGGAATAGTAAACGGAAAAATGGTTTACTATATCATAACAGATTCAAGCAACAGCCTTGTAGCTAATACTATTTCAGATAAACAAAACTGGAAAGTTAATGTTTCTCCAGTATTGGTTCATGTTCCACCAACATCATTTGGTAACATGTTTGTCTTTACTAATGGAATTACTGGTAATGGCACACGTGGTTATCAAGATGACGTATTATCATTTACACCATCTGACAAACAATATAGTCCATTAAGCAAATTGGTTGAAGTGTCCTGGAATATAGGACGAGAACCATATACTCTCAATTCTACCCAAGCAATTCTTGATGCAAACATGACAGGAAAGATAAGATTGGTTGTTACTGATACAATTATGAATACTCCAGAGATAGTATGGGATAATAGTGCATTGAGTGTAAGAACTAACAAAGTCTTGTCAGATCAGACATCATATCTTGATGGACAAGTACTTGATATCAGTATGGATAACATGACAGCTACCTTTGTAGGACATAGAGGATGGGGGCCTGATGGAAAAACAGTATACTATATCATAACATCAGGAACTCCTGAAGGACCTACACAGAACATGAAAACTCAAAATGTACCTTCACTTTCAATTCTTGAATCATCTGCAAGAGATCTCTATCACTTTGCTAATGGCTTACAAGGTGCTGGACCATTTGGTTATCAAGAAGGAATATCTAGTGCACAACCAGGTGATTCTTCTTACAGTCCTATTTGTAAAGTCTCTATAATCACTTGGAATGATCCTCAAAGTGCAAAAATTCTAGAAAATAAAAATGACATTAACTATGAAATATCAGTTGGGGACATAACAGTACAAAAAGCATCAGTACTTGGCAATAATTACATCCTTGATTGTCCAATAATAGACAATCCATAAAAATCATCAAAAGGGATAAATTTACTATGAAAATCTCCAAGTTTGAATGACCGGAAAACTGTTTATCGTAGGTGTAGGACCGGGTCATCATGATCATATGACTTTTCGAGCAAAGCAAGCAATTGAGGAAAGTGATACAATTGTTGGATATGA
>JANXYF010000095.1 GCA_025350175.1 Nitrosopumilales archaeon
TAGTATCTGCTTTTATTCATTTACTCAAAGAATAATACTAGGTTTTCAAGCAAAATTCATGATGACTGTTGATGCGGTAATTACAGGATCACATATTATTCTTCAAAACGGAATGATTGACAAAAACATTGTAATCGATGAAGGAAAAATTGTTGCTTTGACAAATGACATTCCACAATGTGATGTTAAAATTAAAGGGGACGGTCTTGTTTCACTTCCAGGAGCAATTGATCCTCATGTGCATTATGGAGTATATTCTCCAATTGATGAAGCGGCAATAACTGAATCAAAAGTTGCTGCAATAGGTGGAGTAACTACAATGATGAGAATGCTCAGACTAAGCGGTTCATACAAGAGGAATCTAGAATCTCAACTTTTAGCGAGTTCAAAAGCTCATTATGTAGATTATTCTATTCATGCATCAATACTTCATAAGAATCAGATTGATGAAATGGAATTTTGTAAAAGCAAAGGAATCAACTCGTTTAAGATATACATGAATCTTGGAGATGAGGTAGGCCATGTCTATATGGACATGCAACCTGGTGAAAAATCTCTAAGAGAAGAAAGAGTAGAGATGACAAAGGAGATGATTGAAAAAATAATTGCTAAAGCATCTTCTCTAAATTGTACAGTTCTGATTCATGCAGAAGATTATCAAATGTGTTCTTGTGGGATCAAGACTGCGAAAGAGAAAAAAATGGATGGATTGGCAGCATGGTCACAAAGTAGACCTGTCGAATCTGAAGTAAAGTCAATCAAGACTGCATCTGAATTTGCAAGAAAATACAACTGTTCTATCTATTTTGTACATATTGGATCAAAAGCAGCTATTGATACAATCTCGCAAGAAAAGAAAAATGGAACAAAAATACACATTGAAACATGTCCACATTATCTTACACTATCACATGAATCTCAACAAGGTTATCTTGCTAAAGTTATGCCACCCATACGTTCTTCTCAAGATATAGAATATGTTTGGAGGGAAATACAAAATAGCAGAATGGATTCTATAGGAACTGATCATGTAGCAAACCGTCTAAAACTAAAAGTTGGTGGAGAAACTATATGGGATGCTCTTGCTGGATTTCCAGGGATTGGTACGATGATGCCTATTCTATTAAG
Organism: Nitrosopumilales archaeon; assembly: GCA_025350175.1. Taxonomy (GTDB): domain Archaea; phylum Thermoproteota; class Nitrososphaeria; order Nitrososphaerales; family Nitrosopumilaceae; genus Nitrosotalea. The sequence continues at coordinate 1,129 of JANXYF010000095.1, forward strand.
TGAAGGGGTTAACAAAGGGAAAATTAATCTTCAACAATTATCCAATATGACCAGCTTGAATACTGCACGAATATTTGGCATGTATCCTAAAAAAGGAATCATCCAAAAGGGTTCTGATGCAGACATTGTTTTAGTAGATCTAAAAAAGGAAGCCAAAGTTTCTGCCCAAACTCTTGATGGATTCTCTGATTATAGTGTTTATGAGGGCTGGAATCTAAAAGGATGGCCTGTAAAGACTATGGTGAGAGGAAACATTGTAGCTGAAGATTTCAAAATGATTGAAAAACCAGGCTATGGCAAATTTGTTCCAAGACCTGTGTTATCGTAAAACTTCGTATTTGCCATTTTCTTTTGCTTTGTAAATTATATCTGGCTTTGGAAATATTCCAACTTCGATTACACCTGGAATCTCTATTATTTTTGTAGCAAGTTCCTTTGGATTTGATATTTCGCCAAAATCACAATCTAATATGATATTTCCATTTTCAGTTACAAAGGGATAGCCACGCTCTAATAATCTAATATGTGGTTTTCCACCATATTTTCTAATTTTAATTGATGTAGTGTTTCTTGCAAAAGGATGAACCTCTACAGGTACACTCCGTTTTAGTTTCTTTACAAACTTTGATTCATCAGCAATTATTACAACTTTTTTTGCCATGCTTATCAGAATCTTTTCTCGTAAGAGAGCTCCTCCCCCACCTTTTATCATATTTCCTTTAGAATCAATTTGATCTGCACCATCAAAAACTACATCGATATGATCAATTTGATCTGCTTCAATTATTGGGATTCCGCCCTTTTCAGCTTCCATTTTAATTTGTAGGGATGTTGGTATTGCTTTAACTAGGAATTTATTTTTTTTAATGTGTGCTGATAATAATCTCACTATGGCGGTTGCAGCTCTTCCACTTCCCAGTCCTACAACATAATTTGCTTTTACCATTTTTAAGGCCTGGTGTGACAATGCCTCTATGGCATCATCTGCTGTCACTTATTCTACCTCTACTTGCTCAAGTTTTGATAATGCTTTCATTATTTCGCTTTTAATTTTATCTAGATCCTTGTCATCATCTTCCAATTTTTCTTCTTCGGGTATCTTGATTGCTACTGGAAGCTGAATCCTCTTTTCTGATTCTTGTTGTACAACTTCAGGTTTTGGCAGTTCAGGAATTACTTCTTTTATTTCTTGAATATTTGATTGTGGTATCAAAATTGATTCTTGAATAACTTTTGGCTCTGACAATTTCTCTGGAATTTGTAGTTCAATCTGAGTAACGGGTCTAATGAATTCTGCAGGGAATTGTGGAACCCGGTTTGTTATCTCTGTTAAAGTACTAAGCTCAACCATTCTATGCTTTTCATAAACTGGAATCTCCATAGGAGGTAACCATTCCTGTGTTTTATCACTTTGAATTTCTGATATCATTGTTTGAGTTTCTATTTCGTTTTGAATCTCTAATTTTTGTTTTTGGGCTTGAATATTTTCTCTTTGACTTTCTACTTTTGGTTCAATCCTCTTAGTTTGAATTTTCTCTAATACTTCAATTGGTTTTTCTACTTGTTTTGTTTGAGTAATTGTAATCTTTGCAGAAATTTCGTGTAGTCTCTGATCTAATTGTGAAAGTCTGTTATCCATTAATGATATCAAACTATCACCTACTGGGCCAAGATCAGGATACTTGCTTGCTAATTCGAGTTTTTCAATCTTGGAAATAACAGTTCCAAGCTGATGTTGATAACGAAGTAAGAGTTTGTCTTTCTGAATCATTGAAACTTGTGATTCTTGTTGATGAAGTCTTGCAATTGTTTTTGATAGTATTTCTTTTTCCATTCTAAGTGAATGTAATTGATTTGTAATGACAGAATTAATAGTAGGAGTTTGTTTAGTGCGTTTTATTTTTGGAACCTTGTCAAGGGCTACTGCAGTGCAGGCACCGGCGACAGAACTAAAAATTAGCGCTATTTCTTCCATTTACGTATACCATTTGATCCAGTTGTATTTTCTTATCTTAGCCTCTGGATAACCACAACTTCCACATCTTTTGTGTCTTACATGATAAGAATTCTTTCCACATCTTCTACATCTAATATGGACGTGCTTTCGTGTGAAGCCTCCCATTGAGGTAGTACCCTTAGTCATAATGCACTCACTTTGGTGGAGGAGATATGATAACTACGTTGTCTCCTCGGACAACTATGGTTCCAAGACTCTTTGTCTCTCCTTCTGAAGGGATCTCTTCTGAAGATTCGAGTAGCAGGTTCATGTGCTGGTCAAAACCATGAAGATTACCTCTTATCACTTTACCGCCTTTCAGCTTGATAAGAACAACCTTGTTTAGGCTTTCATCAAGTACTTTTACTGCCATATCTACTGACATCTATTTCACTTATTACACACTCTATGGAGGGTATATATTAAAATTTCATTGGTGTAATCTTCAACCTGTTCCAGTAAGGCAAGTTTGACTCTTTTTCACAATATTTGCTATTATTTCACCTAAAATGATTTTTCCATCTTTTGCAGAAGCTTTGGTAGGATCTCCCCAAATGCCATTTTTTGTTACTGAAATAAATGACTTGTTTGCTCTTTTGTTTAGCAAATTCAATTTCTTCTTTGACAAATTGTCAGGAATCAGTCCCTTTTTGGCTTTTTTCATGAGTACTTTATCTGAAATTGCCAACATTATTGATGTTTCAACAAATCCAGCATGATCAAATTTCCTTTTCATAAAATGCCAATATGAATAAACAAAAATGTTCTGTTTGACACCTGTTTTCTTGAAGACTTTTTTTTGCAATTTTTTCAATGCATTTTGATTTCCATGATGCCCATTAAGAATAATGACTGTATTGATATGATTTTTTGATAATGATATGCATAATTCAATCAAAATCTTCTGCAAGGTAGACTTTGATAGACTCATGTTAAAAAATGGATGATGCTCAAAAGATACTCCGTATTGAAGAGTAGGTAGTAACAAAAACCCATTTTTATCAGAGACCTGTTTTGCAATATGTGAGATTATGTCCGAGTCAGTAGATACAGGAAGATGAGGACCGTGCTGTTCAATTGATCCAACTGGGATTAAAGCAACTGTTTTCCTCTTTGTCAGTTTGAGAATATCGGTATTTGTAAGGTCTCTTACTATCATCTAGATCTCTTGGGTTTGACATGTACCTTGCCCCAATATACTTCTAATCTTCCATCTAGATGCATTTTTACAGCTTCTAATAATGTTGTAGCTTCTAACTTTTGACCTTTCTTTTTCAAGGATTCTAAAGTTTCATTTTCATCTATTGCAAAAGCATCTTGAAAAATTATGGGGCCCTGATCTAGATCTTCAGTTACATAATGTGCAGTACATCCAACAATTTTTGCGCCACGCTCATAAGCTTGAACATAAGCAAATGCACCTGGAAATGCTGGCAAAAGTGATGGATGTATGTTAATAATTCTATTAGGATATCTCCAAACAAAGTTAGGCGAAAGTATTCGCATGTATCTTGCAAGTACTATTAGATCAACATCAAATTTTTTTATGGTAGAAATTATTTTTTCTTCTGACTCTAGCTGATCTTTTTCATCTATCATAACAAATGGAATCTTTACCTTCTTTGCTAGAGATGCTAAAGTATTTTCTGTACCTATTAACACTACAATTTCTCCTCTAATCTTACCTTTTTTTCTTGCATCAAGAATAGCTTCTAGACAGTGAGGTTCTTTTGTTACAAATACTGCTACTCTTTTTCTTTTTGATACTTCATAATGAATATTAACTTCCATCTTGAGTTTTTTTGCCAAGTTCTCTGCTTCTTTATTGAATTTTGTAATGTCTATCTTTTTTACAAAAGATGCTTCCAAATACATTCCAAAAAGTCCCTTGACGACATTTTGGTTAATCTTCTCTATGTTACCATTATTTTGAAAAATAAAATTAGTAAAACCTGCAACTACACCTTCGTGGTCTTTTCCAACTACAACAAGTTCTACAACTGTTTTGTCCATTCTGATTGTTAGACATACTGCAGTTATTAATACTTAAATAGCCTTTTGAAATATGACGTATTGTAAGAATGCTAGTCAAACTAGATATCCTAAATCTGTAATGTGTTGTTGAATGAGAGATAGTAGTTTTTTAAATTTTGATTCAAATGGGGAAACATAATGGTGGATAAACAAAAAAGTTCTCACAGGTCACATAATAGGGGAAATAGTTATGATCATAACAATCCTATAAAAATTTGTAAAGTGTGTTCGACAATTGGTGATTGGCACTGTTATGAATGCTCAAATAACTTTTGTAGCGTTCATTTTAGCAATCACAAAGAAATGCAACTTTGTATAATTCATTAAGTGCGGGAGGTGGGATTCGAACCCACGAACTCCTGAAAGACAGGGTCCTAAGCCCTGCGCCTTTGACCAGGCTTGGCAACTCCCGCATGCACCATGACTTTTAAGACAAATTTATCTATTGTTGATGGTCTGTATGGC
>JANXYF010000107.1 GCA_025350175.1 Nitrosopumilales archaeon
GGAACACGCAAGCTCCTAACATATCTCAACGAGAGATTGGCAAAAGGAGAACAGCTTGGACCGGAATCAGCAGTCATTGCACCAAACACGAGCTACAAAATCCATCGTGGAAGAAATCAAGGAAAGAAATTTCTTCCAACAAAAAGAATCGCACATGAAATTCGAAGTACTTTGAGACCGCGATTTGCATGGAGACCGTATGTATTGAGGGCGTACTTTGACACACAACTCCTGATGGCAGAATCAAGAGGAAAGATAGCTCATGACTTTCGTGTCTTCTTTATGGGACATAAGGGAAGCATGGAGGCAAAATACACGACCAACAAGGGAATGTTGCCTCTTGAGCTAATCGAAGAGATGAAACAGGCATTTCGACGAAGCGAAGAATTCCTTGATCTTGAAATCAGGATTGGAGAAAAAGAAAAACAACAAGGTGAGATGGAGAATTCGCAGAACAAACAAGACACCCAGACGGTTGTTTCGATTGAGCAAATCGAAGAACTAATCGGAAAAGGTTGGAGGCTTGTTACCATTCTGCCACATGGAAAAGCAGTCTGCACCTATAGTGGGAGCGGACTGTAAACCAATTTGCACCAACAGAGGAAGTGGACTGGAGGGGATTTGAACCCCTGACCCCTCGCGTGCAAGGCGAGTATTCTACCGCTGAACTACCAGCCCGTTGCAAGAATGAAAACCCGCTTAGATTTTAATTGTTACCATTATGTGGCAAAGATTTTATTGATATTATCTTTCAAATCATTCATGGTACTACTAAAATCCGAAGTCGTCCTAAAAGTAGGAGACAAGGCACCAGATTTTAATTTATTAGGAATTGATGGTAAGAAACATTCTCTATCAGAATACAAAGACTATCAAGCAAAATTGATAGTTTTCATGTGTAATCACTGTCCATATGTTCAGGCAAAAGTTGATGCACTAAATGAGATATATAATAAATTCAAGGGCAAAATTGCCATGATTGGAATTAACAGCAATGACGCAGTAAAATATCCAGATGACAGTTTTGATGCAATGAAGACATTTGCAAAGGAGAAAGGTTTTGGATTTACTTATCTAGTTGATGAAACCCAAGAGGTTGCAAAAAAATATGGCGCAGTATGTACTCCGGATCCATTTCTCTTTGATAAAGATGGAAGACTAGTTTTTCATGGAAGAATTGACAATGCAATGAAACCAGAAGACAAACCTACAGAGAAAACAATGATTCAAAATATAGAGCAAGTTCTTTCAGCAAAGAAGATAGAGAAAGATTTTGACCCATCGATGGGTTGTTCAATCAAGTGGAAAAGCCAGTAGACTTAAATGAGAATCGGGTAAAAAAAAATTTGGGCCGATAGCTCAGCTTGGCTGGAGCGTTCGACTGATAAAATTATTCAGATATCGAAAGGTCGTGGGTTCGAATCCCATTCGGCCCACTAGTTTTCAATCAAAAATAGGATAGATTTCAACAAATATTGATAGTCTGTCACAGTTTTGTTGCCAAAATTTAAGCTACCAATATATTTCACAGACAAGGAGTTAGTATAACATGGACAAAGACGAATTATGCAATAAAATCCAAGAATTAGAACCAATGATAAGATTTGCAGGCTTGATAAATCCAAATGGTAGACTAATCGCAGGGGGAATGAAACACGGATTTGAATCCCTAGAGGAGGAAAGAGATAATGAAATGCTATACATGGAACTAGTTTTGAGGGCAAAGATGCGAAAGGAGTTTGACAAGGTTTTTGGTCCAGTAAAATTTGCCATGTCGTATCGTGACAAGCTAATAGTAATGAGTTTTCCAATAAATGACAACGTACTTTTGATCTCAGTTGAAAAGGAAGTCGATTTTTCAAAACTTCCCTTCAAGGTCTTGGAATTAATTAGTCACTGATTTTGGTAACTTTCGTATACAGTCTGACACCACTGCAATAAAGTTTCTACATCTGGCGATACAAAATCAGCACTTGTCTTTGTTTTTTTAACAATTTTTGTACATAACGCAAGATAAATATTTTTTCCATATTTTCCTTTGCCAGATTCTATGGCTTGAGTAAAGAATTTGATCTCGGCATCTTTTGATGCAAATACGACAATAATCATTATGCCATCACGCTTGGGCCAGATTTTATTTAGAAATCTTTGCAAGTCAATATCAAACATTACATCTATAGCTGAAGACATGTCACCAAGTAACGACACTTTCCATTTTCCAGTTCGAAGTGCAGCTGATGCCGCTTGAGCAACCAGAGCATTTTGATAATCACTTGCTAAAATTACAATATTCTTTTTTTGATCCACATCTTCTTCTGAGAGACCAATTACAGAGAGCGAAGTTGATATTATTTCATCATAAAAATTCTTCTCAGACCTTCCCATCTTTCCATTATCATACGAGTTCGCAATTGCCTCAATTGCAGGTATTACTACCTCACTAACTAGTTTAGTAGGTGAGGCTCCCGAATGAAGTGAGGTTCGAATTAGTGTGTGTGCCTCAGGAGTAGAGCCTGACAAGACATATTCCATATACTTGTTTTTTACTGAAAAGTAGTCTTCTGGAAAATTGAGTTTGTCTGCACCCTCTTCGATAAACCATAAATTTACACTGCCCATGTTTTTTTGTTTTATCAGACCCTCTCCTGCAAAAACTTTGAGATATTTTGACATTGTTACACGGTTTACCTTGAGTTTTTCAGAAATCTCTACTCCTGTTAGCCCAGTCTTTGATTGACCAAGTGCATCAATTAGTTTTTCACGTATTTTTTCTGGACTATATTCTCGTACCACAAACTTTGTGTAATTTTCTGGTATATAGCATTAATAAAATCAGCAAGGACCAGGGTTGAAAAGGTCCTTGCTGACCGGTACTTTG
>JANXYF010000112.1 GCA_025350175.1 Nitrosopumilales archaeon
GAAAATTATCAATGCTAGATAAAGTTCTGGAATATGTACTGAACCAAATAATGGAAATGCAAGATGTGGATAATACACTCCAAGTAAAATAATAGGTACTGCAGAACCTGCAAGAGCTAAAGGTTTGAACCATCCACCAAGCACTTTTCGGTCATCGGCAAAACCTACAAGAAAAGCAAGTGAAGTTGTGATTATTATTGCCAATATTGCAGTAGAATGAAAAAATGCATAGAGTGCAAATTCAGAAGCCAAAATTCCTGCAAGAATAGATGGTCCGCCAGGGCGAGCGACCATTGTTACAACCTCTTTATTGTAGTCTTTTACAACCATGTTTCTCTTTGTTAGTGCATTAATCAGACCAGGAGTAATTGCATAAACAGTAACAAATGCTATTGCTGAGATCAGTATTCCTACGATGGTTTTGTCCAGCATTATCTTATCTTTTTCAGATGCGTCTTTATGTTTTCCGCGATAACAGGCCCTATCTTGTCTATTTTTGCGAGTGTTTCAGTAGGTATTTCATTTAGTTCCTCTGTAGTTTTTATGCCATTTTTGAAGAGTATTCTGGCTCTGACTCTACCAATTCCTTTTACACGTACCAAATCAACAAGCTCTTTTTTGATTCCATATGTTATTCTGGACCTCAAAGTATCAATCTCATTCATGATTTCATCTTTTTTCTCTAGTTTTGCAATCTCATAAAGCGCATGGACAAGCCAATCTGCAGATTCGACCATTCTATGCATGTCCCCAGACTCGATACCAAAGTTATCAGAGAGAAATATTTCACTAGACTCATTAATCCAAGCATGTATTGCAAGAAGACTTCGATTACAATCATATTCTGATATATTTTCAATCAGTTGATCACCATAATTTTCAATCAAAGTACCCACAAGTTCATAATCTTTATTTCTTAGTGAAAACTTTGGGAAAAAATCGTCAGATTTTGTAATAACATGTAACAAACCAAGAGTATGTCCTTTTGTTAAAATTTTTTCTAATGATTTTCTAAATAGAACTGCTGTTAGAGGATCTATATACAATGTAGAAGTTTTTTTACCAAATTCTGTTGCAATATACCTATTTCCTTTTTGTTTTACAAGTTCTTCAGATTCAAGATATCTAAGAGCTATTTGAATAAGAAATTTTATTGTAGTCTTTCTTTCTTGAGAACCTGAAAGTGTCTTTGAAAAAAATTCTACTATATCTTCCCCTTTGATACCAGGACTTGTAGATACAAAGCTAAGAAGATGTATCCTTATTGCCTTGTCTCCAGTAAGCTTTGAAGAAATTGGTTCCGGGATTCCACTAATGTAATAGTCAAAAATTTCTTCACTATTTGAGTTAGCAACGATGATTGCTTCTCCATATTCGTCATATTGTGGTCGACCTGCACGACCACATAGCTGTTTATACTCTAGTATACTAATTGGCTTGTTAGCTCCATACTTTGCATCAAATCTATTCACATTAGAAATAACAACTCTTCTTGCAGGAAGATTTACTCCTGCAGCAAGGGTTGGAGTGGACGCTAGAATCTTAATCCTCTTATTTCTAAATTCTGATTCAATTAGATCTCTGCAGTTCTGATTAAGTCCAGCATGATGAAATGCTACTCCATTTTTAACTAGAGTTGCCAGGGTTTTAACAAGTTCAGTTTGCTCATTCTCATTTAGAATTTTTTGCGAGATTTTTTCTAATGCTTCTTTTTCATCGGTGTTTAGAGTCCGGTATACTGCGTCTGATGCCTTTGTGGCAAGAGATACTGAACGAGTTCTTGTTTCTGCAAATAAAATGGCTTGACCTCCATTCTTTAGCGAATCCAACCCCAAGTCAACGGGAGGACCTCTAACACTTGTTTCAATTTCGAATTTTTTCCTGTCTTGCATGGTTACTACACCTTGATCATAAACTCCTTCTGACAAGGGGACAGGTCTCCATTCACTATGTACCAGCTTACATTCTAACCAGTCAGAAATTTCTTCAGCGTTAGTAACAGTAGCACTAAGAGCTAGTATCTGCGGTTTTTGTGGTAACAATTTTAGTTTTGTAAGTACAATTTCAAGAGTGGGGCCTCTATCATCATCACCTAACAAATGAACTTCGTCAGCAATTACAAGACTTATTTCATCTATCCATTCTGCACCTTGTCTTATGACAGAATCCATTTTTTCATTAGTTAACACAAGAATATCATTTTGACCTAGGCTTTTGTCAGATATGTCAAAATCACCAGTTGATATTTGAATTTTCAAATCTTTCCCAAGGTCAATAGATTCAAGTTTTTTGAATTCATTAAATTTTTCTGATGCAAGAGCTTTCAGAGGACTAAGATATACCATCTTGCCTTTTTTTTCAGATAGATGTTTTATTATTGCAAGCAATGCAAGTAATGTCTTACCACTAGCCGTTGGAGCAGAAACCAAAATACTTTTTCCTTCAAGTAATCCAGCTTTGATTGTTTTTTCTTGAGGAGGATACAGATTTACATATCCATTTTTTTGCAGAAAATCAATTGCAGAGGAAGGAATGTCTAACTGCTCTATTTTCATACCCGGTTATAATGACCAGGTTTTGATTCATAAATAGCTGATTCTCTTTGTAATTTTTTCACATATTTTCTTGCTTCTTCTTCTGTGAACTTGCCAGTCTTGATCAATTCTTTGACAAATGTTTTTTCTTCAACAGGTCTTTTTTCATCTCCTTCAAGTGATTTCATCACATCCATGAATAATTGCATCTTTGAGACTTCACTGTGAGGACGTCCCTGAAGGACACCAAGATCAACTTTTCCAGTATTCACATCAACTCCTGCGTCTTGTAGCATACTTTGTATGAGAAAGATGGCTCTTTCTGCATCTTCGCCATCAACTTGTGTTTTCATTAATAGTCTAGCTCTTGCGGTAGCTAATCTTACTAGTCCTTCTAGTTGTCTAGGTGTTACTGTTATCATTCCTTCAGATTCCACATTTCTCATTGTCATATAGTAATTCAGAATCTTATCTTCTGCCTCCGGAGTAAGATTTGGATCAGATCTTTTTGCATATGACAGATATTTTGTAAGAATATCAACATCAATTAGTGATTTTGTATTAGTTCCTGAAGCCCTGTGTAAGTTCAATATGTGTCGTGCAATTATAGTATCTTTTTCTTTTGATGGAATATCTCTTACAACAAAGATAAGATCAAAACGTGTTAGAAGGGGAACTGGAAGATTAACGTTCTCCGTGATATTTTTGAAAGGATCATATTTTCCATACATTGGGTTTGCAGCGGCCAAAATTGATGTCCTAGCGTTCAACGTTGCAACAATTCCACCTTTTGCTATACTTACGGACTGTTGTTCCATAGTTTCATGTAATGCACTTCTATCTTCTGGTCTCATTTTATCAAATTCATCTATACAGACAAGACCTTGATCACCCAAGACTACGGCACCTGCCTCAAGCATCATTATACCAATTTTATCCCTTACAACTGCCGCTGTGAGTCCTGCAGCAGTTGAACCTCTTCCAGATGTGTAAAGTCCTCTAGGGGCAATTCTTGCACAGAATTTCAACATCTCACTTTTTGCGGTACCAGGATCACCCACCAAAAAGATGTTGATATCACCACGAATTTTAGCACCATCAGCAAGAAGTCTTTGAGTAGATCCTACAATTAACAATAAAATGGCTTCTTTGATTATATCATGTCCTTTTACATGAGGCGCAAACGAAGCTATAAGCCTATCATAAATATCAGCATTTTGGACAAGTGATTTGATTATTCTTTCTTCATCAGGAGAAATTTCTTCTCGTTCAGTACTTCTAGAAGCTTTATTTCCACGTCCACGATGAAATTCAATATTATTTCCCTGAATTCTTAATCTGTAAATCCCACTCTTCCCTCTCATGGTAGGGATGTGTTCCTGTTCAATTCTTACAATTCCTGTTAGGATAATACGATCTCCAGGTCTTGCGTTGTCAACCAAATCTTGCAAGACTGTCACATCAAGGTAATGAGGTAATTGTCCTGGAGGCAAATCCTCGGGTAATTCTTGTAGTCTCACCATCTGGAAATCAATAAACTTGCTTTGCTCAGGACTTATCTCAAGATCTCTATGAGTACATTTTCCATTATCACATTTGAGCGGTTCCTTAAATTCTAGACCTTTTTCCTGAACTCTTACAGTCTTATGATTATCGGGACAAAAGTAGACTAGTTCTTTTGCAAGAGGTTTAATTTCAGAAGATCTAACAACCATTCCAGATACACTTATCATTTTTCCAATAACTTCTGCATTTACTTCACGTAAACTGCGTTGAGATGGATAATTTGAGATTCTGGCTCTAATATCATGACGGATTTTTTCTGCATATTGTGGAAATCTTTCTTTAAGAATATCTTTTATTGCACCACCAAAGGCTCGAAGAATTTCATCAGGATCAACATTAAACACTGATTCAATTTCAGGATTTGATACTAGATCATTATAATCAGCTACAATGTATTGTGTTTTCTTTGCCATCATTTGATCTATTTCATCAACATATTTGTAAGAACCAGATTTGTCTTTGAATTGACTTAAAAATTCTTTCACCTGATCTTGAAGTTTACTTTTCGAAATAGATTCAGATTGCGCAGTCAATTTTTATCACCCAGTATTTGTTTTTTAAATTCAGTGCTATTATTATGAATATAATCAAATAATGTACGTTCTTCAATTGTCAATTTCTTTGCTAAATCAGATGTCATCTTAGATGAATCTGCTAATCGAATTATTTTTCCCTGCCTTTTACGAATAAGAGAGTTTAACATACTTTCTATTTTATCACGATCTTCCTGTGGGAGTCTTTGTGTGAATGAATTTACTTTGATGTAAAAGTCTAACTCCAGTGTAGAAAGATCAAAATCTCCTTGGACATTCTCTTTCATAACTGCTTGTTTCAAAGCTACTACCATATCTGTGTCTTGAACTTGGACAAGTTTTTCTGCGGATAATACTTCGGCTACCCATCTAGAGACGCTCATTATTTCACCTTGTTTAGATTCTACTGATACTGTAGGTGCCTCTATTTTGAGATCATATACAAAGTTGACTTTAACATCCTGTAATCGATATCCTATACTATGTACCTGTATGAGTTCTGATATGTTCAATTTACTCGATCCTACTTCAGGCCTCTAAAGGGATCGATCGATCAATTCTGTTAACCATTTACTTTGATCATTTGATCTAGATTCTATTTGTACAAATCCATGCCTCTTCATAACTGAAATACCTTTTTTCTTATTCATCATTAGAATCTGAGTTATCATCCTTGCAATGTAAGTCTTTTTCAAACATAATAACAATAGGTCATAGATGAATACCCAAGTGCCTGATTTAGATCTATATTAATAATTTACAATTCAATTTCTTAGACTTAATTTTATTAGTAAGTGAAAGACGTATGTCCCTATGATAGAATCTTCGATGTGGGTAGAAAAATATCGTCCAACAAAGATCACATCAATAATAAATCAGAAGGAGATAGTTGGTAGTTTACGATCGCTTCTAAAAAATACATCAGAAATGCCACATCTATTATTTTCTGGCTCAGCTGGAGTTGGTAAGACAACAACTGCGTTATGTCTTGCAAGAGAAATTTTAGGTGATACATGGCGTGAGTATACTTTAGAGTTGAATGCGTCCGATGAACGTGGTATCAATATGGTAAGAGAGAGAGTAAAGAAATTTGCAAGGTTCGCGGGTTTGGATACTAACATTCCGTTTAAACTCGTAATTTTGGATGAAGCTGATGAAATGACTTCAGATGCTCAGACCGCCTTGAGAAGAATTATTGAGGATACGTCAAAACATTGTAGATTCATTATGATTGCAAATAACATATCAAAAATCATAGAACCTCTTCAAAGTAGATGTGCTGTTTTCAAGTTTACAAGGATATCAGAGGAAGATGTGGTAAGCCATTTAGAAGAAATTTGTAAAAAAGAGAAGATAAAGTATAATGAAAATGGTCTAAAAACATTGTATTTGTATTCAGAAGGCGATATGCGTCATTCCATAAACATGTTACAAGCAACTGCAAGTGTTGGAACTATAAACGAAGAGAATGTAAAATCCTCTGCTGGACTTGCTAAAACAAGTGATGTTAGTGTTGTTCTAAAACTCGCACTTGATGGAAAACTTTCAGAAGCTAGGAACAAGATGATTGAACTCATCAAAGTATACGGAATGTCTGAATCAGACTTTCTAAAATATCTCAATGAAGAATGTTACAGAATTAGGACTCCTCACTTGTCAGAAATTTTAGAAGCCATAGCAAAATATGACTATAGATTAATCATAGGAGCTAATCCAGAGATTCAGCTTTCAGCTTTACTTGCAGAAATTGGAAATATAGAAAAATAATAACGCAGAGAGGACGGATAAACATTTCGGTAACCCACAATGAATAATTTTTGTACTGAATCTAGCATTATTACTTTCAAAAATAATTTTTTAATTTTCATTCCTATTACAGGTCTAATGGAAATATAATCATATTGGAACAATTTTCGTGCTTCTTTAATCGATGTTCTACCATACAAAATTGATAATACAGAATCTGGGTTGAAGATTTGTTGTGCTCTATAGAATCCTTTATCGATAAATCCATCACACTGAATGCCTATAGTAGGACCACCATAATTATTTCCATTTGATACATACAAACGAATTGTACCAATGTCTGATGAGAATGCGTAATATGCTGATGCTGCTATTTTCTGACCATTACTAACACCAACATATGAAGAGGAATTTGGAGTGTTATTGGCTAGATCTCTTGCTTGGGACATTATTAGTGAAATATCAAGAGAGCCTTTAACGATCCAATACAAGACATGACATGGATGTTTCCCTTCCGATAGAACACGTTCTAATGCCTTTGGACTTTCAGTATAAAATTGAAAGTTTGTAATCCAAAAATTTCTTCCAGCAGATTGTGGTCTATCAGAAGGCATTGAAACTAATATGTGTCCTTCAGGTAAGCGTATGATTTTTTCATCAGTACCACCAAATATTTTACTTTGACGAGTTTCTATCTTACTTGAAGAGAGGCCTT
>JANXYF010000115.1 GCA_025350175.1 Nitrosopumilales archaeon
AGAAGAGTAGTGGGTCCACAGGGATTTGAACCCTGGATCTTCGCCGTGTAAGGGCGACGTCATAACCGGTCTGGACTATGAACCCAAGCAAGCTCCAATTTAAAATGCATTTAAACTTTGAGAATTATTCAAAATAAAAATGAAGAAATTATACGTTAATTAAATTGCAGATATGTTGGACCTCGTTTTTTTCTCTAGTCCCATAGGATTAGGACATGCAACAAGAGATGTAGCAATATCTCATAATTTGGATGGAATAACAAAAAGATTTGTTAGTGGTGGAATTGCTCCTCAATTTATCTCACAGAATGGTTTTGATGTAGATAATCTATACAAACCTCCTCCTTTTCAAATTGAGAATGGCAATCTAAAACAGCCTCTAAAGTGGCTTTTCAAATATTATTCTTATTACAAGGAATGTAAAGTAATCTCATCTCAAATACTTGAAGCCTATTCCCCAAAACTTGTCATAAGTGATGAAGATTTTGCATCGCTAGTTGTGGCTCAAGAGAGAAGAATCAAAACCATTTTGGTAACTGATATACTTGAAACAAAATTTGCAAAGGGAATTGGCTCTATAATTGAAAATCAAATGAACAAGTCAATGAAAAAAATAATTAAAAATTGTGATCTTGTAATTTTGCCTGAGAATGGAAAGAATGAAGGAAACATAGTAAGGGTTGGGCCAATAGTTCGCAAAACATTACAATCTCGTGAACAATTAAGAGAAAAGTTTGCTTTTCATAAAAAAACAATTGTTGTAAGTATGGGAGGAACAGATTCTGGTAAATTTTTGATAGAAAAAATTCTTGAAGTATATCCAAAAATTGAGTTGGATGTAGAACTTGTTATTGTATCTGGTCCATCTTTTAATTTAGATCTACCACATGTCAGGAATCTAGGATTTGTAAATAACTTGCATGAAGTTGTATTTGCAGCAGACTTGGTCATTTCACTTGCTGGAAAATCCACCATAGATGAATCGATATATTATGGAACTCCTGGAATATTTATTCCAATAAAGGGGCATTTTGAGCAAGAGGAGAATGCAAAGGAGTTGGGGTACAAACATGATGATATTTTTCAAATAGATAAATTAATCAAGGAAAAGATTAACCAGAAAAGAAATCCTCAGCTTTTTGATGGAGCAAAAAGAGCATCAGATCTTATTAGAGATTTTTTGACTTAGTTATTTTGGTAAAAATTAATGCTAGCGATGATGTTGAAAATATACAATACTTTATAGAAGGAATTGAAGAGAGGAAATCAAGTTTTGGAAAATCTAGTTATTTCAAAATTTGGTGGAAGTGCAGTTGGTGTAGATGGTGTATTAATTCCAACAATCATCAGAAGGATAAATGAGTTAAAAAAAGACTCTAAAGTAATTACAGTATTTTCTGCTCCTCTAACAACATACAATGGAAAACAGAGGTCACTTACCGATATTGCACTTGAGATTGGGCGCATGGCAGAAAAAGGAGAAAATGTAAGTATTGACATTCTAAAAAAGCCATATCAAAAAATTGTTGAATTAATAGACAAGACATTACAAAATGATTGTAATAGAATCATCGACTCTTTTCTTGCAAAGGCAGAAGCTGCTTTATCAGAAACATTGCAAAAAAGAGAATTTGCCAATGAAACCAGGGCAAGATTACTTGCATATTCAGGCGAGGTATTAATGTCACATGTAATGAATTATGTCTTGAAAAGTTTTGGAATAAAGTCAGAAGTTATCACCTTTGACATATGGCCTATAATTACAGATAATAATTTAGAATCTGCAAATTTTCTTGCTACCGAGTCTTCAGAGATAATGATTGGTGTTGAAAAATTGCTAGAAGGAAATGACGTTATAACAATAGGCGGATTTATCGGAAAGACAACAGATGGAACCGAGACAACCTATGAGAGAGGAGGCTCTGATAGAACAGCAGCAGACCTTGGCATCCTTTTTAATAAAAAATACAATACTAGAATTGATTTTGAGAAGGATAGTGCTGTATTATCTGCAGATCCTCGAGTTGTCAAAGAGGAACTAGAAACTATTACCCATCTCTCATATAATGAAGCAAGAATTGCAGGAATGTTTGGAATGAAGATTCTGGATCCAATTGCGATAAAAGAGATTGTAGAAAACGGTGTAGAAATACCAATCATGATTACTGACATGGGCAAGCCTGAAAAGATTACAACTATAGAAAGAAAACTCAGAGAAAAAAATGGCCATCCACTTAAAATAGTTACAGGAAAAAAAAATTGCGCTATTGTTAGAATTGAAAAAGAGTCTTCTGAAAGATTATTCCATTCACTTGACAAAGATAAGAGATATAGTGAGTTTGTAGTCTTGTCTCCATTTACTAAAGATGATATTGAATTTACAAGAATATTATTTCTAGACGGTGATTATGTCAAACGCAATGAAAGATACATCTTGGGATTTGATTCATTAGCATCTATAACATACAATAGGGGCGTCATCACCTTAATTGGAGATGAAATGTGGCGCGTTCAGCAAGTCGCATCAAGGGCAAGCGCTAGAATAGGTGAAGCAGGTTTGAACATTCTCAACATGGATGCCCAGGAAGAAACATCTAGAATCATAATAATAATAGAAGACAGTGGAGATAGTATAGAAAAAGCAATTTGTGCAGTTCATGCTGAAAGATCTAAAATAAAATTTGTTTAACTAAAAATAACATCATCGGAATAATTTTTGTATTATAAAATTAAAACGACGGTTTTACTTTTTTCTTTTTCTGCGTGCAGCTCTTTGATCTGCTTTTCGCTTGTGTTTTCCAGTCTTTCTTAAAACCATATATAAAAATCAGGATAATTTACCAGAATTTCTATCTTTGGTATATCAAAAATTGAATAACAATTGACCACCTACAAGTCCATACCTGTAGGAAGTCAAAGTGGGTTTATTCTTGAGCCTCTTTATCTAGAATCAGCTCGGCGTTACCCAAAACACGCGCTAATTGTATTACGATCAAGAAATATTTAGAGTTGATCTATATAGATCACGTATAGGTTCCATTGATTGCCCATAATACGAGCGCGATTCCAATCAATACATACCACTTGAAGTTACGCTTGTCAAGAAATACATTCTTGGGTACAAGTTGCCCTTCTGTTGTGGACAGACGAATCTTCCTCATCTCAAATCCATTTCCTACAATACCAATAACAAACAAGGCAACTGAGGCAAATGACAGTATAGGTTGTAGAGACATAGGAAAGTCAATGATGTTTCCTTGATTTAAAGACAGTCGCGTCTTTCCAGTTATGATAATTCATTTAGATTTGATTAATTCTTTAAATTACCAAACTCTATCTAATTTTGTATGAAAGAGCAAGGAAAGATTTGGATGAATGGTAAACTTGTGGCATACAAAAATGCAAAGGTCCATGTCCTTACTCATGCATTACATTATTCAACTGCCATATTTGAGGGGATTAGATGTTATAACACTCCAAAAGGTCCAATGATTTTTAGATTATCAGAACATGTAAACAGACTGTTCAAGTCTGCAAAAATGTATTCAATGAAAATGCCTTATTCAAAAAAAGAAATTTCAGATGGAATAATCAAAACAGTAAAGGCAAGCAAATTAAAAGAATGCTACATCAGACCTATTGCATATTATGGTCATGGTGTGATGGGTCTTACACCAACTCCAAATAAAGTTGAAGTTGCAATAGCTTGTTGGGAATGGAATCAAGGCGAGTCTAGTGCAGGAAAGCTACGGGGAGCTAGATGTAAAGTATCAAGTTGGCTTAGAATAGATTCAAGATCTCAGCCCATGCAAGCAAAGGCTGCATCAAATTATGCAAATGCTGCACTTGCAAGAGTTGAAGCACTAAGAGATGGATATGATGAAGCAATTATGCTAAACTATCATGGTAAAGTATCAGAAGGAAGTGCAGAAAATATTTTCATTGTCAACAAGGGTGAGATTTCAACACCTCCACTTAGCGCCGGAATCTTGGATGGAATAACAAGAGACAGTGTTATCAAAATAGCACGTTCTGAGGGATTTACAGTAATTGAAAGAGGTATTGACAGAGAAGACCTCTATGTAGCAGATGAGGTATTTATGACTGGTACTGCAGCAGAAGTAAAATCAGTAACTGAGATTGATAATGTTCCAATTGGAGACGGCAAACTAGGAGAAGTGACTCGTAAGTTACAAGATGCTTTCTTTGAAGCTTCAAGAGGAAAAGATGAGCGTTATCTAGAGTGGTTCACTCCAATCTAAAAGTAAAACCTGAAAGATTCAAGTATCCCAAAACAGACATAGAATTTGATGGTACTATCAATGGTTGATCAACACAAGCCAAAGTGTCATCTATGTAGCAATGTGTTTGAGAATTTAGAAGAATTAAGAAAACATCAAGATGATGCACATAAAGAATTTGCGGAATTCCACAAGGATGTGAGCGATCATTCTCCCACACCCGGAGACGTAACTATCTTTTAGATGTAGTATGGAATGCAATGAAACTGCTGATCCAATTTGTTGGTTTTGTAAAAAAGGTCGTCATGAAGACTGTATGAAGAAGATTCCCACCTCTGCAAAGTCGGAAGGTCCCCACGACTGTACATTTGACACTAAACTTGTAGATTGTCAATGTACTCACTAAATTAGAGAAGAGAAATAATCAGATTTTTTTCTTGTATGAAATTATTACGATTTTATTCAGTTTTTAGTACTATACTGTTCTCAATATCTTCTTCAAGTTCTTTAACCAAACCTTTCCACCATTGTTCAAATTCTTTCATGTCTTTGCAAAACTTCCAAAACCCTCTTTATAGATCTGTCTATCTCAAGCATCATCTTAAAAGTAATTCATGCAAAAATCTTTTTTTTTAAAAATTCAGGCGGGTCTAGTGGGATTTGGACCCACGACATAGGGATATCTCCGAAAGATCATAAGAGTCCCTCGCTCTACCTGGCTGAGCCATAGACCCGGTAAAGAAGCTCACGATAAGTTCGTTATTTAAACTTGAGTCAAAAAGAAAATGATTTTAGTTTTTTGCTGTTTCTATTTGAGAATATTTCTCTAGAATAGTTGTCAGCACAGTAGAGACCGGAGCATTGTTCATCTTTTCTTTCTCTGCCAAGAGTTTTCTGTATGCATCAAGTGTGATATACACAGGAATTGAGCCGTTTCCTTCCAACAAGCCTCTTACTCTGTACAACGCAGTCTCCATTCCCTTTTCTGCTACTTTAGAAAACTTTGCCTTGTCCATAATTGCACCTAGTGGGCCAAATGGCATGTCATAATTTACTGTCATGGTAACTCTGGTATTTTTCTCACCAAGTTCCTCAAAATTAACTTTAATCTCCCACTTTTTAAATGGGCCTTTTATCATTTTAGCAGCAACCTTTCTTTCTGGAATGAATTCTGTTGTCTCACAGTCCCACTCTAGTCTCTTGCCATCAAAGTCACCTATTACTCTAAATGTTGTACCTACTCCCATTCCTGCCTTGACATCCATAGGAACTACAGTCATTCCTACTCTCTCTTCAAACTGGTCAGAGATGTGTTCAGGTCTTGCAAAGTATGTAAAAACATTTATGATTTTTTCTTTGATGTCTATTGTTTTACTAACAGTGGTCATCATTGGCCATTTTCGTAGAACTCGATTTAAAGCTTTTGCTGATTTTCATAGATCAGAGGGTTGTAGCATTATATTAAAGAAAACCGTCTCAAAGCAGTAGTGATTGATATCCGTTTTACAGCTCTTTTGGTTCTTGCTCTTTTAATATTTCCAACAGTAAATTATGCCAGTGCTCACAATAACCTAAACTCTGATGATCAGACAATAGGAAACTATGAGGTTCAGGTGGCAACCGACCCAGAAATTCCAGATGCCAACCATCCATTCAAGTTAAGTTTTAGAGTATTAAATCATCAATCAGCATCAAATATTTTCAATTCACTTAACACGCAGGTTAGCGAAGTGAATAATTTTAGAATGGGTGTAAGGATGTATTACAATGACCAGCTTGTTGGAACAATTCCAGTACAGAGCTTTGACAAGGGAGAATGGTCTACACAGTATACATTTCATGAAACAGGAAATCACATAGTCGATGTTGATCTGTATGACGTAGGTCCAAACGGTAAGACTTTGACATATACATTTAACATAACAATTCTCAGTGTCTTTGGAAATATTTTTCCATATATTATATCATCAGGAGGCATAGGATTTATTGTCATAGTTGTATGGGCATTAATGACAAGAAGAAAAGTAAAACCTAAGCACTAGTCTCTATTTTTGGACCATGTGAAAGTCGGAATGCAAATAAAACAGTAAGCAATGTCATTGCAAAAAGTAAAATTCCAACACCATTATGAATTGCAACTATAACTGCATGAAGTTTTGTGTTGATTACAATAGCACCAAGACCAATTTGTGTTGCAACTAAAATTCCTGCAAGCGTTCCAGTGATACGAATTTTTGTATGAGAGCCTTTTGTTAGCCATGCACCTATGCCTGTTGCAATTATCACAACTCCTGCTGTTGCTGCAACAAATCTATGAATCCATTCGGTCAGATATTCAGCAGTTGGTAATATTCCACTTGGACAAAGAGGCCATTGTGGGCAAGCCAAGCCCTGTCCACTAGCTTGGAGATATCCCCCAATAAACATTAGAGAGTATAAAATTACTAGAGAGGCAAGTGCAAGATACTTGTAGTGCATTATTTGACTATGAATGGAGCATCCATTCCAAGTTGTGCATGTCCAGGAACTGTACAGATGTAATGATATGTTCCTGGTGCGCCAGCTACAAACGTTACATCACCACTTGCGTTAGGTTTTAGTGGATTATCTGGTGTTGCAACTGCGGAATTCCATACTACACTAGTTGGGTCAGTTGGATCAGTAACAACTCCAAATGCATGGAATGATTTGCTAGCATTCTTGACATGAATTGTTACGGTATCACCTGATTTTACTGTGATTGGAGAATTGCTACCTGGTTGACCTGGCAATGCGTTGAATGCATATTGTTTAAAGTCATCACTCATAACAAAGCTTACTGAAAATTCCACCTTGTTTCCAGTTGCAGTTACTGCTGCACCTGATGGGGCTGCTGTAATTTCGATCTTACCTTCCATTCCAAGTTCCCTATGTCCTGGTACTGCACAAATGTAATAATATGTACCAGCTGCGGATGGAACAAATGTTGCATCACCAGATGCACCTGGTTTCATAGGAGTATCAGCTGTTCCAACTGTTGTTCCGTCAATGGCAGGACCTGGTCCTGTAGTTGAATCAGTTACTGCAAATGCATGAAATGATTTACCAGCGTTTTTAACATGAAATATAATTTTGTCACCTACATGAGCATGAACATCTGGGTTTTTACCATCACCAGATAATGCATTAAAGGAATATACCTTGAAATCTGGAGATTCCATAAAAGACAGACTCACTTCAACAGTTTGGCCTGTTGCAGTAGCAGTTCCCATAACAGGTGCAGCATGTGCACCCAAACCTTCCTGGATCTTTCCAGCAGTTGGAAGATATGAATTCCAATAATTATAATTTGCAAAAAAGATAACACCGCCGACAACCATGATTCCTATTAAAATTGCCATTAGTTTGCCAAATCTAGCAGGGCTTGTTCGAAGTATTGGTTCGTCAGTATGGCTCATATTAATATCCTATATGATGGGGATTCTTGGCAGTGTGTGGATAGTAATACTTGCCACCAAGGCCAAACGGATCGTCCATGTTTGCTTCTTTACCCTTTGAGGAATAGTATAGTAAGTTAATCAAGAATGCTACAAAGCTTCCACCTAGAATCCACGCACCAACTGTTGCAATCTGGTTGAGTTGTACCCAAGAGCTGTACTCTGCAGGATAATCATAAACTCTTCTTGGCATTCCTTCAAGGCCAAGCAAGTGTTGTGTAAAGAATACTTGAACTGTTCCCCATAACATCATAATGAAATGAATGTTTGCAAGTTTTTCACTGTACATTCTTCCAGTGATGAATGGGAACATGTAGTAAACCATGCCGACAAATCCAAATGCGATTGTACCTGTGAGGAACAAGTGCATGTGTCCTACTACCCAATAAGTTCCATGGGTGATAAAATCAAGTGGCATTGCAGAGTTGAGAACACCACCAGCACCTGCAGAGAAGAATAATGCAATTCCACCTACTGCAAATTTCATTGGTGCTGCAAATTTGATTCTGCCTCCCCACATTGTTGCAAGGAAATTAAATACGTGCATTCCAGATGCTGGTACTGCAGCTAAAGTTCCAATCATGAATACGACCTTGGTTGTAAAGTCCATACCAGTAGAGTACATGTGATGACCCCAAGATGCAAAGCCGATCATGCCAAGCATTACAAATGCAAAGACACCACTGCCCTGACTATACAGAGGCTTTCTTGCAAATCTAGGAATCAATTCATACATCATTCCAATTGCAGGCAGTAAGAAAATATACACTTCCGGATGGAATGTAAACCAGAATAGGTGCAAATATGCAATTGGGTCTCCTCCTGCTGTTGGATTGAAGAAACCTGATACTCCTAGTCTGTCAGTAAGTAACATGATTAATGCTGCAGCGTATGATGGCATTGCAACAAGTGTCATTAAAGATACTGTAAGCATTGACCATGCAAAGAGTGGAACTTTACGCAATGGCAAGTCTGGATGCTTGCATTTTAGAATTGTAACTACAAAGTTAATTGAAGATAATATGGATGATATTCCCAGAATCTTGAGACCAAATATCATCATGTCTGCAGCTGGACCTGGTGCCCTGATTACAGAATATGGAGCATATGAAACCCAAGAAGTGTCAGAGAATCCAAGCCATAATAATGCACCACCAATTGGATTCATCCAAAATGCAATTGCATTAAGTTTTGGATAAGCCATATCTTTGTATCTTACCATGATTGGAACCAAATAGTTACCAATTCCGTTTGCAACTGGAAGTGCAAACAAGAATAACATTGTAAGACCGTGAACTGTAAATATTCTGTTAAACGTTACAGAATCAGAGATGAGAAAGTTCTGACCTGGGAAGAACAAGTGTGTTCTTATCAGCATGGCCAAGACTCCTGCCATAAACAAGAATGCAAGACCTGTTACTAGATAGAGTAAACCTACATCTGTGTGATGTGTTGAAAACATTATCTGCCAAACTGGACGGGATTTCTTTAATTCTAGTACCATGTGAATCCCTCTACTTTACCAGATAACTTTTGTGTACTTAAAATGTTTTTGATAATTATCAAGGCGTGTCCTCCACTATTAATGATCCTCTCATGTTGTAGTGTAACAAGCCACAATATTCTCTACACTGGATTGGAAATTCACCTGCTTGATCTGGTGCAAACCATGCATGATTTACATGACCTGGAACAACATCTTCAAAGACTACCCAGTCTGGAATGTTAAAAGAGTGCATCACATCCTTGCCGTATATTTCAAAATTATATGCATGTCCCTTCTTTAGGTGTAAAGTGTTTACTTCTTTAGTACCATCTTGATGTTCAAAACTCCAGAACCATTGCTGGCCAATGACTTTGACAGTTTCAGCATCTGCTGGAACTTCTTCTACTTCTTTTTGAACAACCCAAGAATCAACACCGACATACAATAAAATTGCAATAACTACTCCTACCATTACCCATTCGGCTGTTTCGTGACCCATCTAATGACCACCCTCTTTTTCGTATGTACCAGTGGTAGGATCGTCTAGTTTTTCCCATCTGGTAGGAATCTTGTTCTTTGGATGAGATTCACGGAATCTCCAAACAAGCCATATCATTGTACCTGATACTACTGCACCTACAGTAAATGCAGCAGTTGTCATTCTAAAGAACTCGTTCCAGACTTCGGCTCTTAAATTGATATATTGTTTTGCAGATTTCTCATCTGCTGCTTGGGCATGTGCAAAGTGTATCTGTGGAACAAGAGATAAGGCAATTAATGCAATAATGGAAGCAGCAATGATTCTTTTCATTTGCTGTTTTCTCGATGAAACAATTTTCTATTTAAGCCTTTTGTAGATTGTCATCGATCAAAAATTGTACTTTAATTAAAGAATTACTACACATTACTAAGAAAGTAGATTTTGGTCATATAGATATCGTATTAGATGAGCAAAGTCAGATTTAG
>JANXYF010000136.1 GCA_025350175.1 Nitrosopumilales archaeon
TAGACCCAAAGTTATCAAACTTTGAAAGTTATCTATCCACTTGCTAGATACAAAGCCCTTATTCCTATTGTAGAGTAGATACTTACTCGTACAAGTCAGTTACTTTCATCACGTTTCAACACTAGGAACAAAGAAAGTGTAAGGCATCATGAATTGATCATGACTGGCATCATGTCAAAAGTGTGATTTGATCATGCCTAATCTCATGACTAAATTGAAAGTTTTTGTAATATCACGCTAGTTATCACGCTTAACGTGATGTTTTGTATCTAGTTGTGGTCTTCCAGATACATTATTTTCGTGATACGAATTTTTTCGATTTATAAAATAAAAAAATAATTTTTCAAAAAATTAGTACAACCTTTCAAGTCTAAACATTGAAATCTGTTTTTATTTTTACTAAAGATTCGTCAATCTTTATTTCAACTGGTTCAACATAATCTTTCATGATTTTTTTTATTACTTCAGGATCTATTTCATATGGTTTTCCATCAGGTTTGGTAAGTTGGATTCCATCCTGAACCATATGTGCGAACATTTGTAAG
The DNA here is from genome assembly GCA_025350175.1 of Nitrosopumilales archaeon. Taxonomy (GTDB): domain Archaea; phylum Thermoproteota; class Nitrososphaeria; order Nitrososphaerales; family Nitrosopumilaceae; genus Nitrosotalea. The sequence goes on from JANXYF010000136.1 coordinate 546, forward strand.
AACTGGTGATCTAGTTCGAATTTTTCTTTCATATTTTCAGTTTCTGATTTTTCCTTCTCCAGTTTCTCTATCTTGAGATTTTTTCTTTTTGAATCATCGACTGTAAGGTCAAAAATTGCTTTCTGAAATTCTGTAAAACATTCTTCTCTAGTCGGTGTCAGATATCTGCCGTCTAGCCCTTTTTTGTGTGCCATAAGCTTCTCGGCTATGTTACTATTGATTTCATTATTGATCTTAAGAATTGTATTGAATCGCTTTCTAAATCCGTAAACCATAGCTTTGTCAAAGCGATTGCCTACCTTTTCTCTTGATATGCCTGATTTTTTCAAAATCTTGTGTAATAATTGATATGAAGAATTTACCGTTAGATGTGGGTTAATTGCTGTTTTTTCCACACTTGCAAATATGGGTGATTCCTGAGTTATGTTTTCATGGTTGAACTTTCTTTCTTTGATATACTTGTTTAATGCTTCACTAGCTTCTGGCGTAAGAAATGCCCAATAGCCTTCTTTGGTATTATCGTAAATTCTAATTACATAACAATTGGTATTTGGTATTTCTTCCAAGTGTTTCATTCTTAGTATGGGATCTTCTAGTGCTTGAGGTCTTGATCCAGTGGAAGCAAAAAAGTGAATTAATGCTATTTCTCTTTTTAGCGTGGTAGATTCTAACATCAGTTGAATGTCTTTATTTGTATATGATAGACTACCACCACCAAGATCCTTGTCATGTTTAATCAGGGCGTGTAATGGTTTTCTAAAGAATATTTTTCTATTGATATCGAGGAACTTTTCAACACCATGAAGGTGTGCCAATATGGAAGAATGTCTTAATTCCTTGTCTGCTAGTTCCATAACCCAGTTTTCCAGCTTTAATTGTAGCTCTTCGATATCCATCTTGAGTATTTCGTCATAGTTTAGGTTGGCATAGTTGCAAAATTGGGTCAAGCCGTACTGGTAATTCTTGAGGGTAAAAGGAGATGAGATGGATCTTGTGAATAACTTGTAAGCTCTAGATTCTGTTTGGCTTTCTACACGTTGCATATTATCACGTGTAGTAGTTTCCTAATATCTTTAGAGTTTCCGTATAAATCATAATAAAGATATTGTCCTAAATCCACCGTGTACTAGATATTGCTAGGCACAAATTTAGTCTGAATTTACCATGTCATAAGACTTAAAGTGGATTTGTCTTAAGCAATACCGATTTTGAGCGACATAGATGAAATTCTTGATATTATTGTGACATTTTTTACTGCTGGAAGAACCAAGAATGTTGCACCACTAAGTGTTATCCAACTTGATGATCCTCGATTTTCTTCATACAGTGATGTTCCACCATTTGATCTCAAGGACTTTGCAACTACAACTGCATTGGAACAGTTGCGATTTGTCAGTATCTCCGATTATGACTTTGAATTGAAAAACACTCGGGTAGACATGTTTGAGACTTTTGCGGTAGCAACCTTTACTGTAAAACAATCAGGAATGATTGTGGATAATTATAGTTTCAGAGGGCAACACCTTACAATGGATAGCAGGGCAACATTTGTTTTCATAAAGTTTCCAAAGTGGAAGATAGTTCACATACATTTGACAAAAATCTCAGATTAAGAATTTACTTTTTTTGATTTGCTTTTTTGAGCAGGCTTTGTTTTTTCAGGTAACTCACTTTTTATTTTTTTGAAAATTTCATTGGCTTCTTTGACTGTGACTTTTTGGTGAACTATAGCTCTTACTGCCTTTATCATGGCTACTGGATGATCGTTTTGCCAAATGTTTCGCCCCA
>JANXYF010000163.1 GCA_025350175.1 Nitrosopumilales archaeon
GGAATAGCAGATCCATATCATGCATAAATTCCCGTGCAACCTGCACCCTTCGCCTTTGTCCTATGGACAAGTCATCATTTTTCTTTTTTCTGATATCTGTAAGATCAAAGGCAGAGAGAAGTTCTTCTACACGGTCTTTTCGTATTTTTTTTTCAACATTCCACATCATTCCATATTTTTCAAGTGAATTTTCAACACTCAGGGTAGGTTCATAGCTTGGCTGTTGCAATACAACCCCGATCTTTTTTCTTACTTCAAGCGGGGATTTTATTGCATCAATTCCAAGGATGTTCATTTGTCCTCCAGTAGGAGGAATTAGCGTAGTCAAAATCTTCATTGTTGTAGTCTTTCCAGCACCGTTTGGTCCCAAAAATCCAAATATTTTCCCCTGTTCGACTTTAAGATCGATGCCGTCTACTGCCATAAAATCACCATAAGATTTTGAAAGCAGACTAGCTTCTATACAATACAACAAGAGCGATCTTTTCTTCCCACTAATTTATCTACTGAAATTTTATATGATCCACTTTCCATCAGGACTTGATTGTCAGAATTTGATTCATTGTTAAGTAAGTTATTGGAGCAAAAACCCGATCTCTTAAGAACACAGATTGAAGAAATGATTCAAAAAAAGAAGGAAAAGATTGGTGCGGGATATCTAACAGACCAGGGTGCTCTATTTCTCATAGCATCTGATCTTGGTGTTTCATTAAATGAGCCACTAAAAGTAGAGATGGGCCTAAAGGATCTCTACGTAGGTGCAAAAGAGATAACACTTGCCACAAGAGTGATGAATGTTTATCCAGTAAAGCAGTTTTCACGTAAAGATGGTACCCAGTTTCTATTACGCACAATGACAGTATACGACGGAGATTCTAGAGCACAGGTAAAACTATGGGATGAAAAGGCAAACCTGCCGGGAATTGAGAATCTAAAACCAGGTGATTTAGTAAAAATAATCAAGGCATATGTCAAGTCAGACATGAAGGGAAATCCAATAATCAATGTTGGATCCGGTTCCAATATTGAATCAAATGGAACTGAAAGTAGTATTCCATCTCTTGATGCCATTACAGATGATGTAAGCAGTGTAAAAGAGAACCAGCAAAATCTTGTAGTAACTGGTGTTCTTGATGGAAATATCAGGGCTACAGAATTTACAAATTTCAAAGGAGAGCCTGGAAAGTCAGTGCAGCTTAGACTCAAAGGAAAAGATGGAACAGTTGTACGAGTAGTTTTGTGGAATGTGGATCAAAAAACTATACCAAAGATGATCTCAACCGGAGCAAAGACTAGACTGATTGGAGTAAAGACAAAGGTTGGCCAGATGGGACTTGAGCTTCATGGTGACGAAGGTACAGTAATAGAGATAGAGGGAGCAACAGAGATTCAACCAATCGTAATTAGGATTTTATCAATTACCAAAAGTGATTCTGGAAATACATTGATCCTTGGAACAAAGCAGGACAAGAATCTTATCAGTATTACCGATACAGTATCTTTGACAAAAGATCTTGTCTTGGGAGAGGTAATAGAATGCATGCCATCAAAGGTATATGGAAATTCCATAACACTTGAGGGTGATTCATTTGTAAGAAAGATGGATGATCAAAAAATTCCAACTTTATCAGAAATTAGGACAAAGATCAAGGAAATAAAACCAGCTGATACACTTTACTGTGTTGAGGCAATAATTTTAAAGTCACCAGAGAAAAGAGAGATTCAGACAAAGACTGGCGAAATGGTGTTACTCTCAGAGACATTTATTGAAGATGATACAGGTCAGATATGGCTCAAGGGTTGGAGATCACAGGCAAGGCTTTTGGAACAATTTACTCAGGGAGAAATAATTACAGTGACTGCAGTTAATGCAAAATCAGGTCTTGAAGGAAGAATAGAATTATTTTTGAGTCCCTATTCTGTTATAACACGAAAGAACTAGTCCCAGAATCCCCTAGTTGTCACATATTGTCTTTCTGCTTCATAGATTTGCTTGTAGAGTTCTTCTTCCCCCACCATGTTTCGAAGTATTCTTGCAGCAGTATCAGCACCTACACCATATCCTGATATGACAACAAGAGCTGTCTTGCCAAAGTTTGCAAGAAGTGATGATACTTTCCATGCTCTAGCAAACTTGTGGTTCTCTTCAGCAGTAATTTTTTTGCCAGCAATTTTTTTTTGTACTATTTTTGGCAGGTCATAATCAGAGTAAAAGGTAGCAGATATCTGCCGTGACTTGCAATACGGACATGATGGAATCTCATTTATCTGGCCTGTCTCGATTACTTTTTCCCACTTGCCACACCTCACACATACCAATCTATGACGTGTTTTTAGTAGTCTTAATTTGACCATATCCAATATTCCCTTATCCATATTTGCAGGAGATGCGTAGTACTTTGTTGTATGATCAAGTATTGGCTCTGCAAGTTTTGAAAAACCATCAACTTCAATCCATGTCATTTTAATTTTGTTTGATTTGATATCTTGTAATAATTGAGAGGTATTTTGCAGATCATACTTGTCATGATATAATTCCCGTAGCGCCTCTTTTGCAAGTGCTGTTTTAGAATATTTTTCATACAAGAATCTTGCAGATTTTCTGTCATAGACTGCCCCTCTTCCCACAATTCCAAACTTTTTTGCAACACACCAGGTTCTCCAGTTTACATTATGTGTTCCAGCAAGTGAAGCTTGTACAATTTCTTGGAGAACATAATCATCTAGAAGAACATCAATGACTGCTTTTTCCATTATTCTACCATTTGATGAGAGCATTATTCTATATGC
>JANXYF010000211.1 GCA_025350175.1 Nitrosopumilales archaeon
CATCTGTGATTAACGTTATAGTTGAAATTCCAAAAGGTTCTCAGAATAAATACGAATATGATAAAAAAAGAGGTATCATAAAACTTGACAGAGTGTTATTTTCTCCATTTTTCTATCCTGGAGAATATGGCATAATTCCACAAACATATGCAGAAGATGGTGACCCAATGGATGCACTTGTTCTTGTTACCAATCATACCTATCCTGGAGTTCTAATCGAGGCACGCCCAATTGGAATGCTTCGAATGAAAGATGGTGGTGAGATGGATAACAAGATTTTGTGTGTAGCAAAAGATGACATTAGATATGAAAATCTAAAAGATATTACTGACCTTGACAAACATTATCTCAAGGAAATAGGCCACTTTTTTGAAGTGTACAAGCATCTTGAGGGGAAGAAAGTTGAGGTACTTGGATGGAAAAATGCCGCAAGCGCAAAGAAGGAAGTGCTTGCTGGAATAAAGTCATACCAAAAGAAGTTCAAAAAGTAATCCGATAGATTTAGTTCTCTGATAAAAAATTTACAACAGAAATGGTATTAACCTGTATTTGTAGATGAGTAGTATGAACGAAGGTGACATGGCCCCTGATTTTGAACTTGTCTCAAATGAGGGTAATGCAGTAAAACTAAGTTCGTTTAAAGGAAAAAAGAATGTAGTATTATGTTTCTATCCGAAAAACCATCTTTTTGCATGTCCATCTAAAAAGGTATTTCAAATGGCCGAGGCCATAATAGAATCATACCCAAAGATAAAAGAGCATGCAGAACTCTTTGCAATATCTGTAGATACAGTTCAAGATCAAAATAAATTTGTCGAAGAATATCATGTCCCATATCTTCATCTAAGTGATACTCAAAAGATCGCTTGCAAGGCATATGCTGGGCTAAATATTGCAGGACTTGCAAAAAGATCTACTTTCATTATAGACCGAGATGGTACGATTTCAAAAATTTTCAGAGATATCAGTCCTGAAAAACACGGCCAGGAAATAATTTCGTCATTACAGAATTTAAAATAATTGGATTTTATCAATTCAATATATTTTTAAAGATGTGAGTTAAGACTTGATTTATGCTAGATTTAGTCGCAAAAAAAATATTCCTTACTAAAGGTAAGGGTGTACATCCAGATAGACTAACAAGTTTTGAATACGCATTAAGGGATGCAGGAATAGCAGGAACTAATTTAGTTTTAATATCTAGTATATTTCCACCAGGTTGCAAACTGATCTCAAAAGCTGAAGGCTTGAAACTGATACGACCTGGTAGTGTGACATTTGCAATTTATTCAAGACAGGAGAGTAACGAGCCACATAGATTGATGGCAGCTTCTGTAGGTATAGCGGAACCTAAAGACAAGACAAAATATGGTTATCTCTCAGAATACATCTCATTTGGAGAGACTGAAAAAGAAGCTGGTGATTACGCCGAAGATATAGCTGCACAAATGCTTGCATCCTCACTTGGAATATCTTTTGATGTAAACAAGAGCTGGGATGAGAAAAGACAGCAGTGGAAGATATCTGGACAGATATACAAGACTAGAAACATCACCCAGAGTGCTGTAGGTGATGTAAAAGGTCATTGGACCACGGTATTTACCGCCGCAGTATTGATTCTCTAAATTTTTATCTTCTTTTCATGAATATGTATACAGCAGCTGCACCTGCTGCAACTATGCCGATCAGAGCATAAGTGGAATAATCATTGGACGATTTTGCAGGGGGCGTTGTAGTTGTTATTGTTGAATTGATTTGTGTGGGCTGACTCTGTAATGAGCCACTGCCTAATGCCAATAAAGATTGGTCACTTGTAATCGACGTTGTTTTTCCAAATAGGTATATCGCATTAACTTTCTGTCCTGATTCTGGGTCAATAACCCAGCCCTCTTTAGTTAGGTCTGATGGAAACTTTTGACCATCTTTTATTGTAGTTGGGGCTAAATTCCCACCATGATCTGTTACTGCGATATTATTGTTAGATATTGCAGTGACTTCTAGAATGGAGTTCAAAGGAAAGAATCCTACACTATAATAATTTGATCTTTCAAGTTTGTCAATTCCTAACAACTCTAGTGGTTTGACTGTAGTTACATTACCTTTGATTGGAATATGTTTTGAGACTTGTAATTGATAAAGCGGTGATCCTTGTCCAGGAGTTATTGCAAACGTAACTGAAGAATTAGAATCTTGAGCCATCTTACTTGCGGCATCAAAAAATCCTCCGTCATCACGAATTTGTTTTGGTATTAGAATGGCAGATAATCCATCAAAAAGATAAGAAGAATCTGGTCGTGACATTGTATATACAACTGATATGGTTCTATTTCCTGATACAATTCCTGTTGTACCAAGAGCGCTATTGAGTTCTCCCTTTGGGTTGACATATACCAGCCAAAATTTTGCATCTGTTGCAAATGCTTTGTTTATGCTGTCAATCAACCCATCTCCCACTTGCCTGGCATTTGTTTGAATTGTTGTAATGTTGTAAGTCTCAATGAGCGACGGGGAAACTATGTTAATTATGATACATCCTTGGTCTTTCGTAACTCCTATGACACACGTGTCTGCATTTGTTATTGCTACAGAAGTTACATTTGCTGTATTTGCAAGTTTTTCACTAAGATCTGTTGGAACTCTCATCTCCACCGGGCTTGTAGATGCCAAAGTGATAAATGCAGTAGTCTGATTCTGCACTTTTTCATCAACTAGTATGTTGGCTGTTTCACGATACGATGCAAGTTGTGGCTGTTGTGCATAAACTGAAACAAATGAAGTAAGTAATACTGAGAAAATTAATGATAATGAAAGTAGATTTTTCATTTAATGCAATTTTTAAAACCGAACTATTAAGTTTACCCTCTTAGTTTTTCTATCTTTATTGCAAACCTCTGAAACGGTTCTTCTTTGTAATGGTACTTGCAGACAAGCATAGTCTGTCGTGGATCAGGCCCACAATCATAAGTAATCAAGTACTCTGCTTCTCTATTACAACATCTAAGGTATTTCACTCGTGCAGTAATAGTTCTCATAAAATAAAATAGTTCCCGATCTAAACTCTAGGTTTAAATTATAATGTGTTCATAGTGTCCTTGACATCGGTTCAAACCGTAGGGGAACATTGCCTGGCAGTTGGGGGCGCTTGACTGCCAGGCGCTTTAATTAATTACCTTTCCAAGTCTATCTGTTTGATTTTTGATATATTCAAAACCTTCTTGCCAGAAACTTTCTGATGTTATATCGATTCCATATTCCTTGAGAAGATCTTCTGGTTTTTTTGATCCGCCTGCAGCTAAAATATCTACATATGTGGAGGCAAATTCTCTTCCCTCTTTTCTGTATCTTTGGTATAATGACAAAGAGAGCAGATTTCCAAAAGAGTAGGAATAACAGTAAAATGGTGAATGGTAAAAGTGAGGAATGCATGTCCATTCTGTTCCAAAGTCTGGAGTAATGTCCACCGAGTTACCAAATTGATCTTTTAGAGTCTTCATGTATTCTGATGTTATGTCTTGGACCATTGCTCCATTGCCAATCTTTTCATGTGCTGCTATCTCAAATAGTGTAAAGTATGCTTGTCGTCCTACTGTTGCATACAAGTCATCCAAGTGTTCTAGAAGATTGGATTGTTGTTCCTCCTCTGATATCTGATCAAGAATTTTGTTAAACAATAACATTTCAGAAAATGTAGAGGCTGTCTCAGCTAGTGGCAGGGGTGCTTCGGCTATGAATATTGATTTGTTAGATGCTGCAACACTGTGGATTGCATGACCAATCTCGTGAGCCAGAGTAAAAACATCATTGGTTCTTCCTTTGAAATTTACCATGACATATGGTGTTATCTTTGGAGATATAGTACTACAAAAAGCACCACTTCTCTTTCCTGGCCTTATGGTGGAATCTACATGTCTTTGAACAAATACTCTCTTGGCATACTCACTTAGCTGTGGACTGAAATCCTTTAGAGTCTCAAGAACCAGTTTTACTGCTTTATCATAGCTGTATCTTTTTTCTTCCTTTTTCTGAATTGGTGCATAAATATCATATCTACGTAATTTTTTCATTTTTAAGATACGCGCCTTTTGCAAAAAGAACCTTCGAAATACATCCGAGTTTTTCTTACAAACAGAAAGAAGTGAGTTTACTGTCTTGTCATCTACATCATTTCCAATGTTTCTAACTGATATCGGCGATGCATATCCTCGTATCTGAATACACTCATCTTTCCAGTTTGAAACTATGTTCTGATAAATTTCCCCCAGTACTCCCTTGTTTTTGTCAAATTCTGATAACAGCGCCTTGTATGCAATCTCTCTTGTTCTTGGTTTTGGATTTCGAATTAGAACTGATAATTCCTCTCTATTGTATTTCTTGGTCTTACCATCTATCTTTGCCTCGAACACAAACGCATTTGTTATTTTATCATAGATCTTGACAAGAGCCGAGTGACCTGTGACATCTAATGTGTTAATTATTCTCTCTTCTGGCTCAGTAAGGGAATATTTTGCAAGTAATCTCTTGTATCGTAAAAATTCATGTAACTCTCCTGCCGATTTCATCAACCTTTGAGCGTTTTTTTCATCGAGTTGTTTCTTCCACCATTGGTCAAAAAATAAAGTCTGATTCTCTAATTGTGCTCCAAACTTTCGCATCTTTGAAAGCAACGCAGTGGCCTTGTCTGACTGGGTATCTGATGAGTACTCTAAGGACGCATATCCTGAGACACTGCTAAAGTCCTCTGTTATCTTTTCCAAAGTATGCAGCATTGAAAGGAATTTTTTCTCAGATAATGCAGGTTTAAGAATTTTCTTGTTCTTTTCAAAATTTTTAACGGCTAACTGTATAGCACTGAGACGCTTGGTAAACTGGGGAGAATCTGGATTTTTTACAAGTTCGCTTAAATCCCATTTTTCCTCCTTGAAAACTTGCATCTGCTTCAAAATTGGGTTTCTTCTTAAAATACTATGTGGAAAGTAAGACCGTCTTTACTCTGTTTTACAATCTTTGATTATGTTGGTGTAATTCATTGGATTTTTTCCAAAATGATTTGGGTCATTATCAAATGAACAAATCATGCACACGTCTTAAATATTAAAAATACGTTATAGATTGCATGAGCATGACAGCATGGCATTGTTACAGATGTAATCTGACTTTCAAAGAAAAGTCTCATGTTGTTATGCATAAAGAAATCTCTCGACATGACACAAGAGAAGTAGAACTTCCTCAATAGGTTCTACTTTTTATTTTTGCACCGAGTTTTATCTGGAATAACTGTTGTAAATTCTTGCAAGTATTTATTTACCCCAAAAATTAGTTAGTCGTTCGTGGACCATCATAATTTTAAAGGAAAGGACATTCCTCACCTGAAGATCACACCGGATATGGGAATAAATGATCTGGTGGACATATTTGCAAGTACTGGGTATAATGCACGACAACTCGGGGATGCGGCAAAATTATACTGTAAAATGATTGAAGATGATGCTACAATCTGTCTTACAATAGCAGGTGCAATGACTCCTGTTGGTTTTGGAGGATTATTCAAATCTCTTATTGAACGAGGTTTTGTTGACTGGATAGTTTCTACTGGTGCAAATGTATATCACGAGGATCATTTTGCTTGGAATCTCCCAGTAAAACAGGGACACTTTGAGGTGGATGATATGATACTATATCAGAAAGATATAGTCAGAATTCGCGACGTATACATCAAGGGAGAAGAGACTCTCAAAGCCGAAGACAAGATTGTACAAAAGATGTTTACAAAAGATCTGCTTGACAAACCGTTTACAACTGC
>JANXYF010000241.1 GCA_025350175.1 Nitrosopumilales archaeon
AGGCAAATGACCTAGGCGCTGTAGAATCACTAGTATTTTCAGATAGAATATTTGAAAAACAGGATGAAGATAAAATAATAGAATTTCTCAACCAAGTAGAGTCAAAAGGTGTTGAAGTTTATGCGGTGGATTCTACCACAGATGTTGGACTTAGGGTTTCATCTCTTGGAGGAGTTATTTCTCTTCTTAGGTTTTCTCCGCAAAGTTGACTCTTCAAGCCATTTCATATACGGCAAGCTAACACTATCCATTTTGAGTTCTACTATTTCTGGGACTTTGTAAGGATGAGATCTTGCTATTGTCTCCTTGAGTTTTTGTTTAGAGTCACTAGTAGTTTTAAAAAGTGCTAGAAATTCCGTGGCATCTTGAATCTTATTTTTCCAAGTATAGACTGAGTTAATTTCAGTATAGTTAACACAGGCTGCTAATTTTTTTTCTACTACAATACGTGCTACTTTAGAAATTGATTTTTTGTCAGGATATGTAGAAACTATCACAATTCCCATAGCAACTGATAAATTTGCCCTGACTAAAAAGAGTATCAATTAATTTGGCTTTTGAGTTTTTGACGCACAATTCTATCATCTATGTTTTGATTGCATGGGTTGCTGTATTTGTAATTGCAAAAGGCTTGAAACTTGACAAACATGGCTTTGAAATAAAACCATACAGTTTGACATACAAGAACCCAAATGTCCAGTTAATACTAACAAGAATTCTAAATAAAACCCAGCGTGCAACTCGAGTTTTTGCAAATACAAGTGTAGTTTTGGGTTTTGTATTGATGGGAGCAGCATTTTGGTATCTCGCATCAAATCTATCAAACTTTTTTGTAAAGCCAGAATCATTTGCAGCGATGACAGTACTAATTCCAGGTGTTACAATTCAATCAAGTGCAAATATAGCATATTTTCTTCTTTCAGTACCAATTGTTCTAGTAATCCATGAAGGTGCTCATGGAATTGTTGCCACATTAGAGAAGATAAGAATCAAGACTGGAGGATTTGCAATATTTATTGCGTTATTTGCAGGATTTGTGGAACCAGACGAGGAAGAGTTTGCAAAGGCAAAAAAAATCTCACGTCTTAGAGTAATAGGAGCAGGGGCAACATCAAATGTTCTGTTTTCGTTCATCATTGCAGGACTTTTGATATTCAATCCATCATTTGCCTTAATCATGCCAGACCCCATTAGAAGTATGATGTATCATGAACCTCTTGGAGTACCAATAGTTTCAGTCACAGAAGGTTCAGGTGCTGAAAAGGCAGGATTACTAAAAGACGATATCATAAATGCGATTGATGGAAATCACATTTCACTTCCTCAGGATTTTGCCAAAATTAAATTAAAACCCGGAGATATTGCTACTGTTTCAGTAATAAGAGATGGAAAAACATTACAGATTCCGGTTACGATTACAGCTTCTAAAGAAGATCCACAAAAAGGAATGCTTGGAATTCTAAGAGCTGCCTTGCCATCATACCAACCTGTAGTTCCATATTACATTCATTGGACTCCAGAAGTATTCATGTTCTTACTGTGGCTTTGGATGCTATCATTTTTCATAGGAATATTCAACATGTTACCATTACCAATCTTGGATGGAGGTAAATTCATCCACAGTATAATTGAAAAGAAAGTATCAGAGAAAGTATTGAAAGGAGCTATGGTGTCACTCTATGCCGTCACATTTGTTTTATTTGGCTTGAACATAGCCTTATCAGCAGTAAAATCAGGCTTCATAACCATTTAACATACATAATTTTTGTAATCAACATATGGTTAAATTTGGGAGAAAGTTAATTGCGCCATGAAGTGTGATCGTTGTGAGAATACAGTCGTATACTCTAGAAAATATTCAGATGAGAATCTTTGTTCAGATTGCTTTTCAAAGTCAATCATACATAAAACAACAAAGACAATCTCAAAGTATAACATGATAGAATCTGGTGATATAGTTGGAGTTGCAGTATCAGGAGGTAAAGACTCTCTTTCTTTATTGCAAGTAATGAAAAAAATTTCCCTAAATCACAACTTTAAGCTAAAAGCCATTACAGTTGATGAGGGAATTCCAGGATATAGAGACGAGGCTCTCAAAATCGTAGAGGAGTTTTGTAAAAAGTTGAATGTTGAACATAAAGTATATCCATATAGTTCTCTTTTTGGTACAACTCTAGAACAGACCTTAGAACTTAGAGATAATGAGAAAGTTTCATCCTGTTCCATATGTGGGATATTAAGAAGAAGGGCAATAGATCATGGTGCTACTGATCTTGGAGTGGATGTGATAGCAACAGGTCACAACTTGGATGATATGTTACAAACTTTTATCATAAATATTATTTCAGGAGATACAAAAAAGATTGGCTGGATGGATCCAGATACTTCTAAAAACAAAATACGAAAGATAAAGCCATTCTGTGAGATTTATGAAAATGAAATTGTTTTTTATGCATTTACAAATGAAATTCCGTTTCAATCAGAAGAATGTCCACACATGAATGAGGGAATTCGAACAGAGATTCGTAATTTTCTTAATTCTTTAGAAAAGACTCATAGCGGTATCAAAAATAATATGTACAAATCAATTTTAAAGATCTCTTCTACCCTCAAAGATTCCGACAATTCAGAATGGAGAATTTGCTCAAAATGTGGAAAGGAGTGTACAGGAGAGATATGTTCTGTATGCAGTACGTTGACAAATCTCCGATTGAACTAACCCTAATGCACATAAAGAACTTGTAATTACAATAAATTTGGTAGTAGGTAGGGTTGGGGCGCTAGCCGTGCCCTGTCTCTGAAACCGGCTATATGCAGAGACCAGTAACCGCTGGATAAATCTCTAGATAGACGGTACTTGCTTGACTTGCGGATATGAAATCACGCCGAAGCGGGTGGATATAAGACAGAGGTTGTCCGAAGGGATAGCTCTCAAGTTTGAACTGCCGAAAGGGATGAGGTCCGGGAGGGAGCAATCCTAAGGTAGAACATCCACGCTGCTTCGTCTACGTGGCGGATCTTGCTTGACTTGAGATGAGACCGTTTGCCTAGACTGGAACTAGCGGATCTACTACCTTAATATTCTTAAATCAGACTAGAAAAAACATGGAAGGATTAATCGCAGGAAAGAAAAGGACATATGAAGAATTTAGGACAACTTTACCTTCAAATGTTGTAACACTATTTGATGATCTTCGTAGTTATTGTTTCACACTTGGAAAAAATGTAGTAGAAGACATACGTATGCATAGAATTGTATTTTCAAAATCAATGACATTTAGAAATTTTGCAGATATTGAACCTCAAAGAGATTCCCTAGTATTAAAAATCAAAAGAGATAGAAAAGAGCCTGAAAAAGAAATACAAATAAAATTAAACGATAATCTTGATGAAATTAAGAAACTTCTTTTAGATGCATATACCAATATTCATTAATAACGAATCTCAAAATCTGAGAATTCACCGATATAATTTTCTTCTATAATCTTTAATTCATCTACAACTGCACCAGCAGGACCAAAATGAGCCCATTCTATTACTACATCTACGTTTGAGTCATTTCCTTCCAGTATTGCTTCTACTTTATTATCTGGAAGATTTTGGACCCAGCCCAAAACATTATTTTGTTCAGCAGTTTCCATCATGCTTTGACGAAAATAAACACCTTGGACTCGACCTTTTATCAAAAGATGAACTCTCTTTGAATTCATAATATTTCTTTTTTAAAACTACTAATTAGTCTTAAGAAATTATGC
>JANXYF010000013.1 GCA_025350175.1 Nitrosopumilales archaeon
TAAACTCCTTAAAGTGTAGACATTTTGTCTTAAACACATTGCATATATTGATCAGATGTTAAGTGTATTTGATTAGTACATAATGAGATTACTTATTGGAGGTTCAAGTTCAAAGTTTTTTCATCTAAAGGAATTTGCCGATGCCTTGAATAGCTTGGGAGTAGAAACTAGAGTTGTAGTAGATTCAGATATCTATGATGGTTTTCCAAGCAGAAAGGCAACCAATTGGTTTCAAACTACATCCAAGTTTGATAAATTATTAGACGAATTCAAACCAGATGTAATATTTGTGGACAGACAGAGACACTTTTCTCTTGCTGCTTCCAATACAAAGATACCAGTATTCATGTTGATGAGAGGAGATTTCTGGGCCGAGATGCAATGGGCAAAAAAGACATTGTACAAATCACCATACAAAAGACTTGCGTTGTCACAATGGCAAAAGATTGGTGAAAAGTGTATTTCACAGACTAGCATGATACTTCCTATTTGCAAATATCTTGAAGATATTGTAAAAACATATCATCCAAACAAGTCAACTGAGGTATTGTATCAAGGAATTGATCCCTCCAGATGGTATCAGGTAGAACCAATGAATCTAAAACATCCATGTGTAGGACTAGTGCAAGGGGCTTGGATCTGGGGCAAGACTAGTGAAATGCTTGTACTTTCCAAAGTATTAGAATCCATGCCTAATGTTACTTTCTACTGGGCAGGAGATGGACCTTATAGAGAAAAAATACTTGAGGAGTTGGCAAGATACAAGAATTTTAAGTGGATTGGACCATTAGAATATCCTAACAAGGTTAGAGAATATCTCTCATCTATTGATGTCTATGCTCTAGTTAGCGGAATGGACATGTCTCCACTTACTCTACAAGAAGCACAACTCATGGAAAGACCTGTAGTTGCAACAAGAGTTGGAGGAATTCCAGAATTGATGGTAAATGAAAGAACCGGATTTCTAGTTGAAAAAGGAGATCATAAATCTTGGATTGAGAGGCTGCAGACACTAATCAATGATACAAAGCTGGCAGAGGAGATGGGAAAGGAGGGTAGAAAATTTGTCATAGAGAATTTTAGCTGGAATAAAATTGCCAGTCAGTTTGTTAACATTCTAAATACTCACATCAAATGAAATACTGGATACATTAATCCAAAGTTTCATTTGATTTCATTTCTTTAGTAACAAACATCCTATACCAGACTTCCAGAGCAAGTAATCCTAAAAACTTGTTTATGTATCTTGTATCTTGCAAAGACTCTAATTTTTTAAAGTGTAAAGTAATCCATTCTTTGCTAATCAGACCATCCTTGACAACTCTACCATCAAGCAAATATTGTCCACATAATTTTTTTCCATGAGATCTCCAGAGATTAATTGTATCAACTGAAAACCCTTGTTTTGTAGTTTGTGTAGTATTCACATATTTTTGAAGAATCTTTCTAAGCAATATTTTACCCACATTATTGTCTTTATCATATTTCAAATCATGTCTCAAATGAGTTGTATATGAAATCAATTCTTCTGATAACATTGGAATGATAGGAAATACTTCAAAATATTTATGAAATTGAGTATTAAGAGGAGACCAGTTGTAAAGAAGTTTACCGTTAAAGTCTGCTAAAAATACTTGTGACAGTAGTGGTAACGAGTTATCAAAATAGGCATGTAATTTGGAGTAAATATCATCCCAAGAAAATGGAATTTTTTTACCAAACATATTTTCTTGATCAGGTACCCAATCTCTCTCATGGCAATTCAGGTATGCCTTTACTTTATCTGATGAAGAAGAACTCTCATTTACTAGTGAGAGGAATTTTTTGTACCTAAATGTATACCCTCCAAATAGTTCATCTCCACCATCTCCTGAGACAAGAAATTTTGCTTTTGATTTAGATTCTTTTACAACATGATACCAATGTAGGTCCCAGAATGGAAGTTTAATTATACTAATTGCATTAGGAAGCTCCTTTAGGTAATTCTCAAGAAATACTACTTTAGAAGTTGCCTCAAATTGTTCTGCAATTTTTTGTGCATCTTTTGTTTCATCTACACTTTCTGCAAACTTTATTGAAATTGTTTCAATATTTACATCTGGCAAAGTCTTTCTTAGCAGAGCAAGCATTAGAGTAGAATCTATTCCGCCACTTAGTGCGACAGCAATTTTTTTCACAGATGGAGAGATTGAATTTTTTATTTTATTTACAATTAGGTTTTCCACATGATTAATTTCATTACTTGTAATTGATTCTGTAAAGTCTTGCCAGTGTAATTTATGAATAAGAGGTTTTATGGTATAATCATATCTCAGAGTAAGTATACTTTTTATCGAGTCAGGAGAAATATTGCTATATTCCTCCACGACCAATGCCTCTAAAAACTAGTCCTGCCTTCTTTGCGCTGTGCATATCAACAATTCCTCTAGTATCTACTAAGATAGGAGTTCTCAGTTTAGCCATAAATAAAGACGGTTCAAGATTTCTAAATTCATTGTGTGCAGTTATGATAACTGCTGCGTCTGCACCTGTTATTGTATCCATCAGACTATTCTCTGTCTTATGTGAAAAAACATTTGAAGATTTAAAGAACGGATCATAAATTTTAGTTATAGCTTGTAATTCATCCAATCTTTTTATTATTGACTCTGCAGGAGCCAACTGGATATCCTTGACATTTGGTTTGTAAGATATTCCAAGTAATGCAATTGTGCTACCCTTTACAGATTTTCCAACTTGATTTAGTGCATCAGATAGCAGTTCAACTACATGATAAGGCATAGATTCGTTGGTTTCTCTTGCTGCTCGAATAATTTTCAACAAGCCGTTATTTTCCATTCCTCTTGCAGAGTTTAAAATCTGATACGAGTTTACTGGTAGGCAAGGTCCTCCAACTCCTGCACCAGGATAGTGAGTCTCAAAGTTATATTTTTTGTCACATGCCTCAAGAACTTTGATTATGTCAATGCCCAAGTTTTCAAACAGTATAGCTAGTTCATTGACAAAGGCGATGTTTATATCTCGAAATACATTTGCTGTTAATTTTGCAGCATTTGCAGTCTTGCAGTCTGGCATTTTTATAATTTCCACGCCAAAAACATATTTGTAAATTTCAGCAATCATTACTGTTGTCTTTTCATTTATAGCCCCGACTAACCTTGGTAATTTTTTAAAGTCATTTTGGATTTCTCCAGGATTTGCAGTTTCAGGACAAGTGGAAATGCTAAAGTCTTCTCCAGCTTTTAGTTTTTTATCATTGGTTTCTATTATAGAAATCAACTCGTTTTCCACAAAACCTGGCTCTATTGTACTTTCAACAACTATTAGAGAGCCTTTTCTTAGCAGTTTACCTAGACTCTTTCCTACAGATATTAGTGCAGAATAGTCAGGCACATTGTTTTTATCCATAGGAGTTGGCAAAGAAAGAATTACAAGATTAGATTTTGGAACAGCTTCAGAGATCTCAGTTGTTGCAAAAAGCTTTTTGTTTTTAATAACATCTTCAAATATCTTGTCAAATCCTGGTTCATCTTTTAGAGGATAGTTTCCAGAATTTATCATCTTGACTAGGTCTGCGTTAATGTCAACACCCACTGTATCAAGTCCTGCATTAGCAAATGAGAGTGCTGTTGGAAGACCAATTCTCCCTATCCCAATTACACAAACTTTGACCTCTCCTGATTTTAGATAGATATTAATTTCATTAGTATCAGATGAAATCAAATTCCTAAGATCTTGTTTTAATGAATCAGTCAAATTGTATCAGCTACTGGAATGCTTGGCTTTGCCAAGTTTATATAAATTTGTATTTCGTTTTTCTTATCAAGATTTAAAGAGATGAAAATCATAGGTACTGTCTATGCGTTTTCTTATAACAGGCGGCGCCGGTTTTATTGGCAGTCATTTGGTACAGCATCTGATAAGCAAAGGTCATTCAGTAATTGTTGTAGACAATCTACATAGTGGAAAAATAGAAAATTTATCTAGTGTAAAAAAAGAGATTGTTTTTCACAAGATGGATATTTTGGAGTATGATAAACTAAGAAACATATCAAAGGATGTAGATGGAATATTTCACGAGGCAGCACTTACCCTAGTTCAAGAATCTTTTGAAAAACCCAAGGAATATCATCTTGTAAATGTTACAGGTACTGAGAACATATTCAAGATAGCAAAGGAATTTGGCCTCAAGGTGGTATATGCCAGTAGTTCAAGTGTATATGGAAATCCAGAAAGAATACCAATCAAAGAAGATGCTAAGAGAAGGCCTCTTAATCCATATGGAGAAACCAAGCTGGAAGATGAATTACTGGCTGAAAAATATAGTTCAAAAGGTGTGAAAATAATTGGTCTTCGATACTTTAATGTTTATGGCAAGGGCCAATCAATCTCATATGCTGGAGTAATTACAAAATTTCTCGAGAGAATAAGAAATAAGCAACCTCCAATCATTTATGGAGATGGTCTACAAAAAAGAGACTTTGTTTATGTAGGAGATATTGCAAGGGCAAATCTTCTTTGTATGGAAAGCAAAATTAATCCTGCTTTCTTTAATGTAGGAAGTGGAAAGACAACCTCTGTTCTAGAACTTGCCAATATGATCATAAAGGCAGCAGGTCTTGAAATAAAGCCTGATTTTGAAAAACCGTTGCAAGGAGATGTAAAAGAAAGTCAAGCTGATATTAGTTTGATAGAAAAAATGATTTCATGGCATGCTGAAATGAAATTAGATAATTGGTTGTTTGAAATTCTCCACTGAATGGAATATTTTTCAGTATTAGTCTATTTTATCAAATCTTCATAAAATTTAATATATTTTGGTAAAACTTTATCATAAATCAAATTATCCATAAAATATTGATACCCATTATGGGCCAGTCTATTAGATTCAGATC
>JANXYF010000025.1 GCA_025350175.1 Nitrosopumilales archaeon
CATCTCTTCAATGAAGAGTCATTTCGTCACAGATACGGATTTTTGCTCAGAAATCCCCAGGCCCTCAGAGTTCCAATTCCATACAAAGGCAGTTTGGGCTTTTTTGAGGCCAAGATGAGATCTAGGCAGTCAAAAAATGACATAAAATCAGAATTGTTTGATGAGGAATACAGATACCAATGGATAGGAAAACACTAGAGAAAAACTTTAGATCTTGATATTTGGATTATCTTTTTTTAGTTTTTCCCAATCTGAAAGAAAGTTTTTCAGACCCACATCTGTCAAGGGATGCTTTAACATTTTACCTAATACATCAGGTGGTAAAGTCACAACATCCGCTCCAATTTTTGCAGCTTCTACTACGTGCATTGGATGTCTTATACTTGCTACAAGAATTTGTGTGCTAAATTTATAATTCTGAAATACTTGGTGCATTTCTTTAATGAGATTCATTCCATCTTGTCCATTGTCATCAAGTCTTCCAATAAATGGACTCACATATTTTGCACCAGCTTTTGCTGCTAATATTGCTTGATTTACAGAAAAGCAAAGTGTAACATTTACGGGAATACCTTCTGATGTTAAAATTTTACAAGCTTTAAGACCGTCAGGTGTTAGAGGACATTTTACAACCACATTGTTACCATATTTTCTTAGTCTTCGTCCTTCTTCTAACATTCCGTTAGTTTCCATACTTAACACTTCCAAGCTTACATCACCTTTGATAATTCGAACAATTTCCTCCATAACTTTTTGAGGATCTCCTCCTTCCTTTGCCATAAGAGATGGGTTTGTAGTAATTCCATCTACAAGACCCATATCATTATACAACTTTATTGCAGAAATATTTGCAGTATCAAGAAATATCTTCATCGGATTTGACTCCGAATAGACTTAACGGTATTAGATATATGAATTGATGTGATGCCGTGTTTTTCAAGCAGGAGAGAAATCTCAGTATCTCTTGCAGATTCACCGAATTTGTCTTGTACACCTATACGTTTTACAGGAACAGGATATGTCTCAGAGACTGTCTCAGCAACTACGGAACCAAATCCTGCCATCACGTTATGTTCTTCACAAGTAACTATTCCGCCTGTTTCACGTGCAGCTTTTTCTAAAAGTTCAGAATCTATAGGCTTGATTGAGAACATGTCAATTACTCTACATGCTATTCCTTCTTGCTTTAATGCATCAGCTGCATCAAGAGCAATGCTAACAGTTATGCCACATGCAACAATTGTGCAATCCGAACCATCTCGTAATACAATACCTTTACCGATTTGGAAGTCTTGTTCTTTTGAATGGATTACTGGTGTCTTTGATCTTGCCAATCTCATGTAACATGGACCATAAACTTGGGCAAAAATCCGAGTTAGTTTTTCCACCGCTACAGTATCAGATGGAATAAAGACTTTGACATTTGGAATAACTCGCATTATTGCAATATCTTCAATCTGTTGATGTGAACCTCCATCAGGGCCCACACTAAGACCGCCATGTGATACAACCATTTTCACATTCAAGCCATTCTTACCATTTCTCGAAGGATACGCTATTGCATTACGTATTTGATCAACACATCTACCAGGAAGAAATGCAGCATATGTACTTGCAAATGGAATTTTTCCCTCGTTTGCAAGACCTGCTGCAATAGTTATCAGATTGGCTTCAGCAATACCAACATTGAAGAATCTATTTGGAAACTTTTTCCCAAAAGGCTTTGTCTTTAGTGAATCAGTAGTATCAGCACCAACTACTACAATATCAGAGTTTTCCTCGCCTAACTTGATTAGAGTATCTCCATAGACTGTCCTCATATCAGCAAACTCGGTCATACAAAACCTGCCTCCTTGGCAATCTGTAAGAGTTCAGTCTTTTTCTTTCCTACTTCGTGTAGGTCAATCCATTTCTTTACAAGATCAACTCCACCTAGATTGTTAGCTTTGTTAATTAGCAAGTTTCTTCTTGCATGCACAATCTTCTTTCGGAATTCAAGGATTGTTGTTCTAACATCTTTTTGTCCTATTATTGCACTACCCCCAACAAACACTCTGGCACCGTCAAAGAAACAGGATTCTATGTTAGACAAATCTACACCGCCATCGGCTTCGATTAGACCCTCAAATTTTCTTTCAGATAGGAATTTAGCTATTCGTTGCGTCTTTTCGTGTGTAGATTCAATGTATTTTTGACCTGATTTGCCAGGAATTACAGACATTATAATTAGTTGATCCAAATCTGGAATAAATTTCTCAGACCATTGAGGCAATTCAGTATCAGGATTAATTGCAAGACCGACACTTATTTGATTTGAACGAAGAACATCATGAATCTCCCCAAAACTTGATTCGTCACAGACTTCGGCATGCACTGTAATTATATCACAGCCTGCATCTACATAGTTCTTGACATGTTTTACTGGTTCATTAATCATAAGATGAGTATCAAAAGGAATTGGTGTAATTGGCCTTAGTTGTTTTATCTTTTCATGATCAAATGTTTTATTCTCAACAAACATTCCATCCATTACATCAAGATGAATAAAATCAGCCCTTGCATGTGCAGCTCGCTTAACTTCATTTTCCAAGTTTGCCATATCTCCAGCAATTATAGATGGAGATATCAGAGATTGACAATCTAACTCTAGATCAATTATTGGGGATATCTGAGGATTTGGTGCAACGCCATGCCATTTTGGATTATCTTCCATGTGTTCTACGGACTTGCCTTTGATTGTACGAGCTACAATAATAGATGGAGTTCCCTTTGTTTGAAGTGCAGAGTTTACTGCCTTGACTATTTGTTCTATACGATGACCATCAATTTCTAAAACATTCCATCCAAAAGATCTCCACTTGTCTCCAACTTTCCACCTTGCGGCATTTTTCCACATCTCAGAAATATCATCACCTACAAGCTCCTCATCTAGAGGCATTATTTTTTCAGTATAGTCATCTTGTTGAATGAAATTTCTGTCCAAGAAAACAGTGAGATTATCAACTCGATATTTAGATCCTGTCATGGCAGCTTCCCAGACTTGTCCCTCATCAGATTCACCATCGCCTATAATTGTGTAAATGTGATGATTTTTTCCATCAATTCTTGCTGCAAGAGCCATTCCAGTTGAAAATGACAAGCCTAATCCAAGTGACCCACCGCAGAACTCAACTCCTGGACATTTGAGGTCTGGATGACCTTGCAATCTGCTTCCAAATTTTCGCAGAGTCTCCATTTCAGATTTGTCAAAAAATCCAGCTACTGCAAGATTTGAGAATAGTCCAGGGGATGCATGTCCCTTGGATAAAACGAGCCTATCTCTGTCTTCCCAGAGAGGGTTCTTTGGATCATATTTTAGGAATTTGAAATACATGCAACCCATAATTTCAGCCATTGAGAATGAACCACCCGGATGACCAGATCCTGCAGTAGTAATTCCCTTGATCACAAGTTTTCTTGCTTCTTTTACTCTCTTGAAAATATGATAGTAGTTTAGAGCCATGCCCAATCCATAATTTGAATTTTAATATTACTAGAATTCAAATTCATGATTTTTACCGTATTTGTATCAAATAAAAAGTTATTTCACAAAATATTAATCCAAAAACAACTCATGGTAAACATGAGTATCAAAGAACTTGTTCCCCTTGTGATTTATGACGATAAATGTTATCTTTGTTCAAAATTTGCTAGCGTTGTTCATACCTTTGCTAAAGACAAGATATTGATCGTAGGTCATTATTCCGATTTAGGTATGAAAATAAAATCAGAGATCTTTAAGCAAAATTATGATTCTACCAGGATGTTCTGGTTCATAACAAAGAAAATGGCTTATGGTGGAAGAGCTGCAATTTTGCCTCTTCTTCAAAGCATTCTGATGAGCAAGTCAAGAACAAAATTAGAGTATACTCCATCTTCTAGTTGCAGTCAAGATTGTAAAACCTCTAGAGCATTCTTTACAAGAACAAAGAGCTTACTTTCTAATAGTGAAAAAATATCTCTAAAGTCTTAGAATTAGTATCCTCTACTGTTCCTGTCAGGAGTTCCGCTATTTGGATTTCTAAATCCGTGCTTATCCATCATATGATTTAGGAATCTAATGTCATCAGAGAATTTCTCTCCACATATACTACAATTGCTCATTATACTACTAAATGACCGCGATCTTTTTAGGTTTTGTAAACAATACAGTATAATGCAAAATAACCAAAAAATACACAAAATCACCTTTACCATAACACCTAACGCAAATGGCTATGTCGTAGGATGTAACGAGATACCATCACTATTCACAGATATGCAATCAATTGTAGAGGTAGATAGAATTGTCAGAGATCTTCTACTGGAATATATCAATGATTTTCCAGATGATTCGCAAAAAAAGGGTTTTGATAAAGATACACCAATAGAGACGATGTGGTATGCTACTCCTAATTCTGTAGCACTAGAATAGAAAAGGCGCCAGCACTACTGCTTCCCAAGGGCTCTCGCACCTTAGTAGCACAGTAGCGACATTGGGTTTGACTTCCGGGTTCGGAATGGGACCGGGTCGGACCCCAACGCTGTGGCCGGCTTATTTTCTTTAGTTTCTAATGTTATGTATTAATCTTACTTGATAGAGATATAAGTTCAGAAAGGGGGTGGTTACACATGACCCATCGAGTAGCAGTCTTAGATAAAGAAAATTGTCAGACCAAAAAATGCGGATTAGAGTGTATAAAATATTGTCCAGTAAATAAGATGGGATCAGAGTGTATAGTTCTAAATGAAGAAACTGCCAAGGCTCAAATCGATGAGAACATTTGTAATGGATGTGGAATTTGTGTCAAGGTTTGTCCATTTGATGCAATAACAATTGTCAACTTGGCAGAGGAATTAAAATCAGATAAGATTCACCAATATGGACAGAATGCATTTAGACTCTATAAAATTCCAAGTTTGAAGAAAGGTCAAGTCATGGGTCTGCTAGGAAGAAACGGTATAGGCAAGAGTACAGTTGTAGGCATATTATCTGGAAATCTAAGACCAAACTTGGGGGATTTTGCATCACCTCCAGAATGGAGTCAAATTTTAAAACATTTTCAAGGTACTGAACTTAAACCGCATTTTGAGAAAATTGCAAATAACGAATTAAAGGCATCTATAAAACCTCAGCAAGTCTACAACTTGGCAAAAGTATTTGATGGTACTGCAAAAGAACTTTTTGAAAAATATGATGAACGTGGAAAGGCTAAAGAATTAGTTCAACAACTTGGATTACAAAATTCTTTAGAAAATAGACTAACAGATCTAAGTGGAGGAGAATTACAAAGGATAGCTGTGGCAGTTACCGCGTCAAGAGAATCAGACTTCTATTTCTTTGATGAGCCCTCATCTTACAATGATGTCTTTCAGAGAATTGGAGTTGCAAGAGTGATTCAAGATCTCGCTAAAATTGGAAAGAGTGTGATGGTAGTAGAGCATGATTTAACATTGCTAGATTATCTTAGTGATTTTATTGAGATTCTCTATGGCGAGCCTGCAGCATACGGCATAGTTGCAAGCATGCTATCAACTAAGGTTGGAATCAATGTATTCCTAGATGGGTATCTTCCTAATGAAAACGTCAGGTTCAGAGATATCGCATTCAAATTTGATGCAGTTAACACCATAGAGGAATTTGTTACAATTGAGGACATTATGACATACCCAAATTTAGAGAAAAAATTTACAAATTTTTCTCTTTCAATTGAAGCAGGTAGAGTAAGGAAAAGAGAAGTTTTAGGCATTGTTGGTGCAAATGCATTAGGAAAAACAACCATGATGAAGATGATTGCAGGTGTTGAAAAGCCTGATTCTGGAAACATAGAAAGTAAAGTAAAGATTGCTTACAAACCGCAATATCTAACAAATGATTATGATGTTGATGTAATTACACTTCTTGAAAAAGCACATGGTGGAACTATAGAAGAAACTCCAGAAGAAGAGATCATAGTAAATCCAATGAAGATAAAAAAATTATACAACAAATCTATCAAGAATTTATCAGGCGGTGAACTTCAAAAAGTAGCAATTGGGGCATGTCTTTTGCAAAAAGTTGACATTTATGCACTTGACGAACCTTCTGCATTCTTGGATGTTGAAGACAGAATAGCTGTGGCAAAACTTATTCAAAGATATGTAAGATCATATGGAAAATCTGCAATTATAGTTGACCATGACATTCAACTTATGGATTTGATTTCTGATTCAATTGTAATATTTCATGGAACCCCTGGAAGAGAGGGTCATGCAACAACTCCAAAACCCAAAGTTGAGGGCATGAATGAATTCTTGAAATCTCTTGAAATGACATACAGACGAGATGAAACAAGTATGAGACCCAGAGTAAACAAATTGGAGAGTCGACTGGACAGAGAGCAAAAACAATCTGGAAAGTTTTACTATAGAAATTGACAAAGATGCTAAAACAGGCAATGATTGGAATCCTCACAGAAGTAGAGGCAGACGAGCTTTATGGTGCCTTTGATCAGATAGGAAATATAATCATACTAAGAATTCCAGATTCTCTTTTACACAAAAGAAAGATAATTGGCGAAGTACTTTTAGATAAAGTAAAGACAGCCAGATCAGTTTATTGTCAATCATCCCCAGTTGAAGGAGATTTTAGAATAAGAAAACTTGAGTTGCTTGCAGGAGAAGACAAGACTGAAACTGAATACAAAGAACATGGCTGTAGGTTTAAAGTAGATGTAGAAAAGACCTTTTTTTCTCCTAGGCTTTCAACTGAGCGAGATAGAATTGCGGGGTTAATCAAAGAGGGGGAGACAATAATCAATATGTTTGGAGGGGTCGGGATGTTTTCTATCGTTGCAGCAAAGAAAAAGAAATGTCATGTTTACAACATAGATATCAATCCAGATGCAGAGAGATTATGCTCAGAAAATATATTATTAAACAAACTAAAAGGAACTGTTGAATCCATAGAAGGTGACGCTACAAAAGTAATAGAAGAAAGATTACTTGAAGCAGGAGACAGAGTTTTAATGTTATTACCTGAAAGATCAGATGAATTTTTGGATTCTGCTATAAAAGGAGCAAAGAAAAAAGCAATAATTCATTATTACTGTCACATCCATGCAGAAAAAAAAGATCAGGTCGCTTTACTTGCACCACAGTATTTTCTAAGTGTTGTAAATGTCAAATCAGAAATTTTAGGGGCAAAGATAGTAAGACCGGTAGGTCCAAGATTTTATCAAGCAGTTGTTGATGCTGCAATATCCAAGTAATTACTTGTCATCGGTTACAAGAGAAGACGGTGATGGTCTTGAGGTTGCCATGTTGTATCCTATCCAAGAAATGACTCCAAGAATTCCTCCCACTGCCATCAATACTGAGAGCTGTAGTACAATAGGACTCCATTCAGAGAGCATTAGCAGATACGCATACATAAAAAACCCTACAATTGCCAAGACAAAGATCATAATTCCAATATTTCGTTGTCTTGTCATAAGCTAGAGTCTTTTTCTGACTTATTTATTTTAATCTAGTAAGCGAACTCAATTGCCATAAGATACGCATCTTCGCCATCACGATAGTAGGCTTTTAGTCTCTGTTTTATTACAAATGCGAGTTTTTCATACAATTTTACGGCTTCATTGTTACTACATCTCACTTCAAGATAGAGCTCATCACATTTTTTCAATTTTACTCCTGCAATAGACTCTTGAACTAGACCCTCTCCAATTCCCTTTCGTCTATAATCTGGTAAAACTGCTACAGATACAACATGACCTTTTTTTACAAATCCAAGTTTTTTGAAGTTTGAAAAGCCATATTCAATTTTACACATGATATATCCAACAAGTCTCTTATCTACCTCAGCTACTAGAAATGCTTCAGGTAATTCAGTAAGTAGACTTTCATAGAAATAGTCAGAATAATGTTCTGGTAATGTTTTCAGGTTTATCTCCATAGTTGAAATTAAATCAGATAGATCGCATCTTCTAATGACACAGTTTCCAATTTCTCTTAATGCTACCTGCATCCTGATCATACTGGAATTATTAATTATTTAACTTTAAGCAAATAAGGGAAATAATTAAAGCCAGCCAAGGATGCATATCTGAACATATCAACTCTTGACGAAGTTCTATCTGATGTTTCCTCATATTTTTCCATAGTAGGATTTAATCAAAGTCCAACTATACTACAAATTGAGATTCTGGGAAATAATGTATCTGAGAAATTCCTTCAGCTGGTTCGAAAGATGGAACCAAAGAATATGATAGTCAGATTAGAATCAAATTTTGGGAAAACATTTTTACTGATTTCAAGATTTGTGCCTCCAAAGTCACGACGATCGTGGATTCCCAGAGCATTGTTTATCGCAACAATAGTAACGGTAATGATTGATGGTTACTATCGCGCCATCAGTACAAACTCAATTGTCAAAGGAGATGACCCATTATACATTGCTGTCCTATACACCATCTCCTTACTGGGGATACTTGGAATTCATGAACTTGGTCACATGATTGCATCAAAGAAACACAAACTCAAGATCAGCTGGCCTTATTTTATTCCAGGAATTCCCATACTGGGTTTCATACCAACTTTTGGAGCTCTCATAATGTCTCGTGGATTAATTGTAAATAGAAATATACTTTTTGACATTGGTATTTCGGGCCCCATAGCAGGCCTTATTGTAGCAATAATTGTTTCCACATATGGTGCATACATATCTCCAATGGTACCAAGTTCACAAGCCCATGAACTTATACAGAAATCAGGTCTTATGGAATTACATTCTAGCATACTAATGGATGCAACGATTTCCCTTGTTGGAAAACATGTTCCTAATCAAGAACTTGTAATGTCACCAGTTTTGTTAGCTGCTTGGTTTGGATTTCTCATAACATTTCTCAATCTTTTGCCAGCATGGCAACTTGATGGCGGTCATATAGCTAGAGCAACCTTTGGTGTTAAATGGCATAGAATTTTGACATATGCAAGTATAGGAATATTATTTTCTACAGGATATTACATAATGGCAGTATTTGTTTTGATGTTTAGTATGAGAAGTCAAGATGTAAAACCATTAGATGACATTTCACCATTATCTAAAAAAAGAAAAAGAATGTTTGCACTAGTTATTGTACTTGCGTTTCTTTGTGCACCATTACCATTTTCCATTCTTACCTAAGTAATACATGTGAACCATCAGAAACAATTACGACTTTTTGTCGATCACCATATGTTTTAAGAACATAGTCAATGGCTTGTTTTGCTCCACTAAATGGAATCATTCCAAGTTTATCTTTAGTGAAAAGATTTGGTAAAATTGATACAATACCTATTCCAAATTTTTTGTGCATTTCTGTTAGAAATAGAAGATCGTCCATTCCCTCTACGTACTTAGAAGGATTCTTTAGTCGATCTAGGCTCATTCTGCCTTCTACATACTGCTGGATTGCCTCAGAACCTAACCCATGTTTACATTCTGCAAGAAGAATTACCAATCCTTCTTCCTTTATAGCATTTGAGCAATTCCAAACGGTGGACAGAGATCTGCTAAATGTTTCATTGCTTGATTCTTTTCCAGTGCTGACAATTGCCACTCTATGTTTTTCAGTTTGTTGTATTGCAATAGATGATAATGATGTTGAGAGCAAAGAAGTCGATGATGGATGGCCAGTTGCAATATCAATTACTCCGGTTTGATTTGCTACTATTTCTATAGCGGATATTTCAAATCCATCAGTAAATTTTTTTGCGACATCCATAGTTTTTAATTCATAGCCAGGAAGAGGAAAATTTCCTTCTCTTTTCTCATATGCCTCAAGCATGTTGTCTTTTCCAAATCTTCGTAATAATTTGGTAGAAATATTATTGTATCCAAACAAACCATCAAATTCCATCTCACCAAAAAAAATGAGATTTGCATTAGAAAATTGAGATGCATTAAATTCGGATATAGATATCGTGGGATCGAAAAAGATATTTTTTAGAGAATGTAAGTTTGTTTTGTCTACCAAGAATTTAGGTTTTGGAAGAGATTTCTTTGTACAAATATCCAACAAAACTGAGATAACTTTTTGAATAGTTTTAGAATGCTCCATAATAACAAATTCTGTAGGTTTTGACATGTCAAGAGATTCCAATTTCGTTGCAATCTCTGAATCAGTCAAGTTTACACCTCCAGAAACTATCTGTTTTTCGAGATTCTCTGCCTTTACATCAAGAACTACGTCTGTAGGTCCATAACTGAGCCAAATTTCAGGCATACCATACCGATGGGACAGTTAAAATAAATCTAGTTCGGTAAATTTTGCTGTGGATTTTGTCAAAGAATTTGCGATATTTTT
>JANXYF010000037.1 GCA_025350175.1 Nitrosopumilales archaeon
GGTTTGGTTGTAGTTGTATCTGGTTTGGTTGTAGTTGTATCTGGTTTGGTTGTAGTTGTATCTGGTTTGGTTGTAGTTGTATCTGGTTTGGTTGTAGTTGTATCTGGTTTGGTTGTAGTTGGTTGTGGTTGTATTTTTGGCGAAGATTTGTTTTTCTTACTTCTTATGTAAAATACGACAGCAACTGCTGCAGCTGCAATTATGCCTGCAATAATTAATGTTGTTTTCATGACAAATAACAAGTTTGAGTTGTATTAAGTCATGGTATTTTACCATACATCATCAAATACATCTAATGTTTATTCATAGGGATAAAAAAAGCGAATTTTGATTCCATATAGCTATTTACTAATCATTTGAGCGAAAGGTAAAATATGCTCATTTATAGAATCTAGGATATGAAGAAAGAGTACATTGTCACACGAATAGATGCATCACCAGATGGATCTCCATATGTGATACTCTCGCTTTCTACATCCAAAGATTTTAGAGAACAAAGTACACCAGCATCACCTTTTGGTGCAGGGGGAGTAATGGGTTTTACAAATATGGATGATATGGTAAAAAACCTCAACAAGATGATATCTGGAGGAGGAATGGGTCAGCCAGGTAACGTTACCTCAATCAAGCTTGATATGCACGAGTACAAAGAATTAAACCTTGGAGTAGGAGACAAAGTCTACCTAGAAGTAACAAAGGCAGAATCTATTGGTGTTTAGAAGATTATTCTAATAATTATTAACGAGTGATTTCTCTTCTTAGAATTTGGTATGCTCTAGGTGCATCCTTTTCATGCAAGACTGCAACTATATGATCCTGTCCGAAAAATGCATTAAAAAGTTCGATTCCATTATCATGTAGAATCTCTGATACGTACGAAACCACCTCAGAACTGTGCTCATTTTCAGGAATATGTATGGTTATTTTTGCTAGTCCAGTTTGTGAGGAATTTCTATGTGATGAAAAAGATTCTAAAATTTCTCTCACATCGCTTATGTCTTCTGTTAAAAATCTAAACGAATCAGTGGATCTAAAAAATTCGTAATCTGGATCAATTCTCATAAATCTATCCATCAAATCTACAGCATCTTTCATTTCAAAATCATCTGAGAAGAATTTAATGCCAACAATTCCATCAGTTAAAGAAAGTCTTGCATTTTTTAGTACTGTTTCATTTTGCATCTCGTCTTTTTTTTCAAAAGAATCTGCATATCTTTTAATTGCAACTACAATTGTGTTAGGATTTACAGGTCCTCCCACATACGACTCGACCTCCTTTTGGAGTTTTATTGCAAGTGATGTATAATTTATCAAACCCATCTTGATGCAGTCGTAAATGGATCTATTTTTTGTAATTATCTCTCTAACTGCGTCAGGAACAGAAAGATTTGGAGTTCGCATAAGAGTAGATAATACTCTTAATTATATTAATTTATGTAATAAGACTCTTCATTAATTCATAATATTTATATAATGTCATATCTATTACATAATATGCATAACTATGACATGACTGACTGGGATGAGTTTGACCATCTCTTCCAAAAAATGATGCAACCTTTCAAAAGACTTGATGCAATTTGGGACGACATCAAAAGTTCTGATGACGCACAGACATTTGGTCCTTACTACTATGGATATTCAATGACTGTAGGACCAGATGGAAAACCAGTGGTCAAAGAATATGGAAATGTTATACCCAGTCTTCTACCTACATCAGAAATAAGAGAACCATTTGTGGATGTTATCGTAGATAACAAAGAAAAGATTCTCAAAGTTGTAGCAGAGATGCCGGGAGTAGAAAAAAATGACATCAAGATCGAAGTCGTAGGACGTACTGTAAATCTTGATGCCGAAAATGGTGATAAGAAATACCATACAAAAATCCCGATAAAACAAAAGGTTGACGAAGATTCTGTCAAAGCAACATATTCTAACGGAATCTTGGAAGTAAAGTTCAAACTCAAAGAAGAGGATCGACCGCAAGGAAAGAGGGTAACGGTCGAATGACTCTATTTTTTATGGTGATAAAACTATGAGCGAAATTACATTAAAAATTGTTGAAGCAGCGCAAAGACATGTTGGAAAAGGAATAGCGGTAGTAGATCCAAAAATTGTTGAAGATAATGAATGGGAAACTGGCCAAATTCTTGAACTAGTTGGAAATAGAAAAAGTCATGTTAAGCTCTGGTCTGGTTCTACCCAAGATTACGGAACTGGAATAATCAAAATAGATGGAATTACACGACATAACATAGGAGCAGGAATAGGCGAAAAGATCACGGTAAAAACAGTTGATGGAGAAGAAGCTGAACAGATAACACTTTCACCTATTGAAAAACTAGGTGAGGAGGGACTTCAAGAGTATATGCAAACATACTACATGGGTCATGTGCTAACTTCTGGTGATACATTGATTGTATCTACACAGTTGGGTGGAAAAACACAACTTGTTGTTAGTAATACTAAACCATCTGCAAAACCTGTTATTGTTTCAGAACAGACCGAGTTCAAATTGGGAGCCATGACCAAAGCCATTGATAATTCTATTCCAAGGATAACCTATGATGACCTTGGCGGACTAAGAAATGAGGTTCAGAAGATACGAGAAATGGTAGAACTTCCTATGCGACACCCAGAACTATTTGAAAAACTGGGTGTTGAGGCACCAAAGGGTGTATTGCTTTATGGTCCACCAGGAACAGGAAAGACACTATTAGCAAAGGCAGTGGCAGGAGAAACCAATTCTCACTTTACTTCTCTTAGTGGTCCTGAAATTATTGGAAAATTCTATGGGGAAAGTGAAGAGAGATTACGTGATATATTCAAACAAGCAGAGGAAAATGCGCCAAGTATAATATTCATTGATGAAATTGACTCGATAGCTCCAAAGAGGGAAGAAGTAACAGGAGAAGTAGAAAAGAGAATTGTATCACAGCTTCTAACTTTGATGGACGGAATGAAATCAAGAGGTAAAGTAGTTGTAATTGCTGCAACAAACAGGCCAGATTCAATAGATCCGGCATTACGAAGACCAGGAAGATTTGATCGTGAAATAGAGATTGGAATTCCAGATCAGCAAGGAAGACGAGAGATACTAAATATTCACACAAGAGGTATGCCAATTGAAGAAAAAGTAAACTTGGATCAGATTGCAAGAGTAACTCATGGATTTGTAGGAGCTGATTTGGAAATGCTTGCAAAAGAAGCTGCTATGAGATCTCTTCGAAAAATTCTACCTGATTTGGATCTAGAAGCAGAAAAAATTCCAGCAGAAATTCTTCAAAAAATTATCATTACAGATAACGACTTCAAAGATGCGCTAAAAGATGTTAAACCGTCTGCGCTACGAGAAGTTCTAGTTCAGGTACCAGATGTTACATGGGAAGATGTAGGAGGTTTGGAATCATTAAAAGAAGAACTCTATGAAGCCGTGGAATGGCCACTCAAACACAAAGAAGCATTCGAGTATACTGATGTTGCAACTCCTAAAGGAATCTTGCTTTATGGTCCACCAGGAACAGGAAAGACACTGATTGCAAAGGCAGTAGCACACACCTCTGAATCTAATTTTATTAGTATCAAAGGTCCTGAACTATTATCAAAATGGGTAGGTGAATCTGAAAAAGGAGTTCGTGAAATTTTCAGAAAGGCACGTCAAGCTGCTCCTTGTATAATATTTCTTGATGAACTTGACTCTTTAGCTCCGAGCAGAAGCTCAGGCAGTTCTGACTCTAATGTCACAGAAAGAGTAGTGTCTCAACTACTAACTGAGATAGATGGACTTGAAGAATTACATAACGTATTGATAATTGGTGCAACCAACAGAGTAGATCTTATCGACAGTGCATTGCTAAGACCAGGAAGATTTGATAGAATCATTGAGGTATCATTGCCGGACACAAAGGGACGTGAAAACATATTCAAAATACACACAAGAAAGAAACCACTTGCAGAAGGCATCGACTTTGCAAAGCTAGTACAGTTGACTAATGGCTTTAGTGGCGCAGAAATAGAAGGTGCATGCAATAGAGCTGCTATGAGTTCCATACGAAGATATGTGGATAAAAAAGAAAAAGATGTAAAATCAATCAAAATAACTCAGGAAGACTTGGAAAATGCAATCCAGAAGATGCGACCACTTACTGTCAAACCAAAACCAGTAGTAACGCCAGCAATTATATGATAAATTGAGTAATGTATAATGACGGCAAAGGAAGCAATTCTCTATCAAAAATTACCTAACGACAAGGTTCGATGTACAGCATGTGCTAGATACTGCGAAATTGGAAAAGATCAGATTGGTCTATGTGGAATTAGAGCAAATAACAACGGCAAACTTGATCTTCTTGCATATGGTAAAGTAATCACTGGTCATGTAGATCCAATTGAGAAAAAACCTGTAACTCACTATAGGCCTGGTACTAGCATATTTTCTATTGCTACAACTGGCTGCAATTGGTTATGCAAATACTGCCAAAACTATGACATCAGTCAACGAAGAAAGATAGAAGGAACTGATATGACACCTCAACAAGTAGTTGATTCAGCAAAACAATCAGGTGCTGATGGAATTGCGTATACTTACAATGAGCCATCTATATTTATCGAGTTTGCACGAGACTGTGGAGTAATTGCAAGAAAAAACGGATTGTTTAACATATTTGTCTCTAATGGTTATGATACTCCTGATACTGTCAACATGATGAATGAATTTCTTGATTGTATTACAATAGATTTTAAGGGAAACGCAGAACCTCAATTTTCACGAAAATATATTGGAATTCCAGATCCTCAACCAATATTTGATACC
>JANXYF010000043.1 GCA_025350175.1 Nitrosopumilales archaeon
TGAGCGATTCTTACAACAAGATCTTTGGGCAAGTCGAGATAAAAAAAATCTGGAACTCCCATTAAAAATAATTCAAGATCCATTTGTCACCCTTCGGTTTACCAACTTCCATTCCTTTTCATGAAAATGTACAGCTCGTTGTAGATAATCTGGTACCTTAATTACAAATTCATCATTATCAATTGATACCTTGACTGCAAATAGATCTTGAATTATTTTTAATGGAAGTTCCAGATTTTTTTTATCTCGACTAACCCAAAGATCTTGTTGTAAGAATCGCTCAGACCTTCTAGCTTCTGCCAAAGAAAATCTCCTAATCAGTGTAGCAATACCTGCTGACTTGAGCAATATGATAGCCACTATGAAAGATAACAATTCAGAATCATTATCTAATGATTCCAGATCAGAGCCATAGATTTGGCCAGAAGACGCAACTACAATTCTACCATATGCCTTTTCTACAATAGGCTTCCAGTCAGGATGACTGAGTTGTTCAAGACTTAATCCTGTATTTGCTAGATATTCACCAGCTTCTGTAAGAAATGGATATTTTGCTAGATCCTTTATTCCAATTTTTAGCACATTTTCTTTGTTCTTGTTGACCTTAAAAATTTGATTATCTTACAAATGACTAGGATTTTGTCATAACTAGGAATTTTCCAAATTATTCCATACGAGTTTAAATTATCCTCAGATAAATTAGTCACATGCTAGTTGGATTACATGTATCCATCGCAGGCTCAATCGATAGAGCAGTAGATAACGCAGTTGCAACTGGATGTACTGCATTTCAAATCTTTACTCGCAATCCTCGTGGATGGGCTGCAAAACCTTTGGCAAGTAAAGATGTTTCTAGTTTTAAAGAAAAACTTGCTGCAAGTAAAATTGATAGATTTTCCACCGTAGCTCACATGCCATACTTACCAAATTTATCTTCCCCAGAGGAAGATCCATTTGCAAGGTCTACAAATTCGCTAATAGATGAGATAAAAAGATGCAGTAAACTAGGAATTCCCTACATTGTTGCACATTTGGGAAGTCATAAGGGTGAAGGGGATAAAAAAGGAATAGAAATGCTAGTAAGGGCATTTACAAAAGCTGCTGCAGAAACTTCAAATGATGTCATGATTCTTCTTGAGAATACTGCAGGTCAGAAGAATAGTGTAGGATCAGACCTTGATCAGCTTGCTTCTATTTTATTTCAGCTAAAACCTGCAAAAAGATTTGGAATATGTTTTGATACTTGTCATGCTTTTGCTGCAGGCTATGATATGAGGACTGAAAAAGAGGCAAAATCAACACTTGAAAAATTAAACAAAGCAATAGGTTATGAACATCTCAAAATTTTACACTTGAACGATTCAAAGGGAGAATTGGGATGCAATCTGGATAGACATGAGCATATTGGATTAGGACATATTGGAGAGAAAGGACTAGGATATGTTATAAAAACTATAAGCCGTAAGAAAATTCCAATAATTTTAGAGACACCTATTGATGAAAGACGTGATGATATTGGAAACTTGAATAAGGTAAAAGAATTGGCTTAATTTGGAAGAGTTTTGATTCTATGAACTATGAACAAATAATGCAACTTGCACTGGAGCGTGGATTTTATTTTCCTAGCTGTGAGATTTATTCAGATGCTCAAGCTGGGTTTTGGGAATATGGTCCCACTGGAGTAAATCTAAAGAACAAATTCATAGAGTTATGGAGAAGAGAACTTGTCAGAAGGGACAGAATGTGGGAGATTGACGGTTCCCAGATTATGTCAGAAAATGTCTTTGTAGCATCAGGTCATCTAGCAAGTTTTGCAGATCCTATTGCAACATGTACAAAATGCAAGTCAATTTTTAGAGCAGACAAGATGATAGAAGATATTACTAAAATAACAATTCCTGAAAATGCAGACTTGGAAGAATTTGATAAAGTTATTGAGGAGAAAAAAATTACTTGTTCAAAATGCAAGGGAAGTTTTGAGAAGATAAAAAAATTCAACATGATGTTCAGGATAGGCATAGGTGCGCAAAATGAATCGGCGTACTTGAGGCCTGAGACATGTCAGTCTATCTTTGTTGATTTTCCAAGATTGTTTAAAACAATGAGAGGAAAATTGCCAATTGGGATTGCTCAGATTGGGAAGAGCTTTAGAAACGAGATCTCTCCAAGGCAGAGTCTTCTTAGATTAAGAGAGTTTTATCAGGCAGAGATCGAAGTCTTTTGTAATCCTGGCAAGCTTAATGACTTGCCAAAGTTCTCAGAGGTTGAAAACACTCTGATAAGAATAATGGTTGATGATTCGATAAAAAGTATGACTTGTAAAGAAGCAGTAGATTCTGGAATAATACCAAATAAACTAGTGGCATATTATCTTGGATTACTTGTTGAGTTTTACCAAAAAACCGGAATTGATGTTAACAAAAGTAGATTTAGAAAACTAAGTGATAAAGAAAAGGCATTTTATGCAACAGTGGCGTTTGACTTTGAAGTTGAGACCAACACAGGTTGGCTTGAACTTGTTGCGTGTAACTATAGATCGGATTATGATCTAAAGAGTCATGCAAATATCAGTAAAGAAAAATTTGAAGTAATGGATGATGAAGTAAAAGTTTTACCGCACGTATTTGAGATATCAATGGGAATAGACCGAAGTTTGTATACCATGATAGAACATAGACTACGTGAAGACGTGGAAAATGAAAGAGTTGTTCTTTCCTTGGAACCATATCTTGCACCAGTTCATGTTGGCATACTGTCACTTGTAAAAAAAGACGGCCTTGCAGAAAAAACTGATGAAATTTACTTTATGTTAAGAAAAAAATATGATGCATTTTTGGACCACTCTGGTGCCATAGGAAGAAGATATAGAAGATTAGATGAGATTGGTGCCCCCTTTGCTATAACAATTGATCATCAGACATTAGAAGATGATACAGTTACAATTCGAAATCGTGATTCAATGAGTCAAGAAAGAATTAAGATATTAGATCTTGATTCTCATCTTGCAAGAGCTACTGCATTTCCATAAAGAAAACTTCTGAAATATCATATAATTAATTCAAAAATAGTTTCAAAATAATTATTTAGCAGGGATTGTGATTCTTGATGTATCAGTATTACGATATTTTACTTTTAGTACATTGCTCATCACATCAGATGATGAAATCATTCCATTTTTAGAATCTATTTCTACTTTCCACTTTCCAGTTATTGGATCTACTGATGTTATAATAAAGCGCTCAAGTGAACTATCAGATGAAGTATATCGCACTCTAAACACCTGGTCTCCAATTGTTACAGTCTTGAGATTTCCAGGCAATCCAAGAGTAGAGTTTGTTACAAGACAATTGTCTGCTGCTCCTATTACACATGTACCATCAGGAGCACTCACTTTGTATTCCATTGTACCATGATTCTCAAACGATGAATATAGTACAGATGCTTGAGCTATAGTCTGGTTACCTACTGATATCACACCAATATTTTGTGGGTTGTTAAGAGACATGCTCATAGTACCTGGGAATGTTGTAACAGTAGATGATACTGTCTCAAATGACTTGTCGTAAAGCTCTGCTCTGACTTGTACTACATATTGAGAGACCTTGTCAACTGTTGGACTCTTCCATTCTAGGTTCACCTGAGTCTGTCCTGTACCAAATACTTGAGCTGATGAAGTATACACTATTTTTCCATCAACAATCAAGTCTATCGAACCATAAACTGGTCCAGTGGAATTATTGGTAAAGTATGCTGCTGGATTAGCTACAGTGCCACCTATTCTTGTTGGTCTAATGTCTACCTCGATCTTACCCTTTACAGAATAACTTGGATGTACTCCAATGGAATAATGATCAGAGTCGGTTGTCTTTCCTGCTTTATTGTGAACACTGATCCAGTAAGCAAGAGCAGGAGATTGTATCATGTTACTTGGAATTATTCCTGAAATCAAATACGTCGAGTTTGTTATCTGTATTGGAACAACATCCATCTTTACTGGTACATAATTAGTGACAGGATCTCCCATCTTTACAAATCTAATCTCTGCACTGTCAAGTGCTGTTTTGCTGTCTACAATTGCAAATACTGAGACTTGCGAGTTAACAAAGTGATTGTCTTGAGATGACGGAATCTTTGTACCGTTACCTACTTGGAACTTGACATCAAATATCTTTGCTGCACTAAGATTATTTTCCACTGGAACTATCAGTTCATTTTCAAATGATTGTTCGCCCTGGCAGCCTGTTATTTCTATAGTCTTTCCTACGGAATTGATATTGTGTCCTATAGCTTGTAAAGCTAGAACTTCAAAGGATGTTTCTTTGGATGTAATTGGTGCCTCGTATACAAGTCTCTTGAGTGTAGCATTCTCATTTTCCATTGCAAATGGCTGATCTTTTGCAGGTGTAGCAGAGACTACTCCAGTTATTGATGTTCGCAGTATAACATTTGGATTATTATCAGAATATTGGACAAGAATTTGTACCATGTTGGTATTACATGTGTCATAAGATACCTTGAGTATCTTCAAGTTAGATTCTAGGACTCCTGCAAATTCGCTACTGACACCAGTTCCAGTAGATGGTCCTGCGCCTATACTACCTCCACCACCACTACCACTACCTGCACCTGCACCACCTCCTCCACCTCCACTACTTGTTGAAGATGACCATGTTCCAAATCCGGTAAAGTGTCTAGTCCAAACTGCTTCGTCTGATCCTACCTGTATCTTGCAATCTCCTCCTGCAGGTAAGAGATTATTTGTTGCCTGGGTATCATCGGTACATGTTGTTGTAATCTCGGTAAGTGGACCGGTGTATGTATAACCAACATGCTTTCCTGCTTGACCAACAAATAGTATACGTACTGCCTTGTCAAAAGTTAGTTTGGTACTGCCAAAGCCCAGTTCTATAACTTTGGTTAAAGTATTAGTTGTACCTGATACTGTTGGTGGTGTAATCGTAACAACAGTGTTAACAGTTGGCAAGGTGA
Organism: Nitrosopumilales archaeon; assembly: GCA_025350175.1. Taxonomy (GTDB): domain Archaea; phylum Thermoproteota; class Nitrososphaeria; order Nitrososphaerales; family Nitrosopumilaceae; genus Nitrosotalea. Next base: position 4,990 of record JANXYF010000043.1, read on the forward strand.
CATTTCCTTTCCAGCTGCTAGCAGGACCTGTTATGGTAATACCTGCAGGAATGATAACTTTTGTACTTAGGGAATTGTCACTCGCTAATTTATTTATTGTAAGACCAGTGTTGATTAGAACTGTTTTATCTGCACCGACAGTATTAACTATCTTGGAATAGTTCAATGTTGCAGTTGTTGCAGAGTTGACTGTTACGTTTGACAAGGCTGCGTTACTGCTAGTTACATACAAATCTGGTGTACTTGGATTAACTGTAATACTTGTTTGTGCATTTTCAACAAGTTGTGTTTTTGGTGCTAGATTATTTGCTGCAGTAGCTGAGCTATTCATAGATAGACTATCAGTGAGTTGAGTAGTCTTGGTCTTGGGTGTGGTAATCGTATCAGATAGTGATAATGATTCGGAGAGTAAAGCTGATGTAGATTGAGTTGTGGCAATTGTACTAGTTAGAGATAGTGATTCAGTAAGTGATGCAGTCTTTGATTTTGTTGCAGTAATTGTATCAGCTAGTGATAACGAATCGGAAAGTGAGGAGAGCTTGGTCCTGGATGCAGTGATTGTATCAGCTAGTGATAACGAATCTGAGAGTGAGGAGAGCTTGGTCTTGGGTGCAGTGATTGTATCAGCTAGTGATAGTGATTCAGTAAGTGATGCAGTCTTTGATTTTGTTGCAGTAATTGTATCAACTAGTGATAACGAATCTGAGACTGCATCACTTACTGAATCACTATCACTAGCTGATTCACTTGCCAAGGTAACGACAAAATCTCTCTCAGAATCACTCTCACTAGCTGATACAATCACTGCACCCAAGACCAAGCTCTCCTCACTCTCAGATTCGTTATCACTAGCTGATACAATCACTGCATCCAGGACCAAGCTCTCCTCACTTT
>JANXYF010000072.1 GCA_025350175.1 Nitrosopumilales archaeon
ATCAGTTACCATCGGACCTTTTCCACAACGAGGACAACGTCCACCGCCACCAAAAGATTCGCGCGCCATATTATATCTTATAAGAATTTCGGTTAACATAGATAAAAAGGTTTAACTATAAGTAGGAATTGTATTATTTATTAAAATTTAATTAGAATTTTATAGAAATTATAATAATTATACCATTAATTTATAGAAATTATAATATTTATCCATTTCATTTTTTTGAAATAATCTATTTTTGAATTGGAATTGCTTAGATTTTTTTCAAATCGAATCTTCTCAAATATCATTCTAATTTATCTGAGAAAAATTTCAGAATTATTTTTTGAAAATTTATTTTTGAATTATTTTAGTGGTCTGATGCAAAACCTTAAATACATTTTCTTTGAAGAAGCCGCATTAAATAAAATGGAACAATGTCCACTTTGTTGTGAGTTTCAGCAGTCTAACCAGGCTCTGACAATTCACCTAAAGAAAATCCATCCACAGAGAAATACTGCAATTCAGATAATGCGATAAGACTCTGTGCGGGGATAGGCGTAGGATGTATCCAATCGAGGTTATCCACGAATTTTTAGTTTTTTATTCAAAATAGGAACAAAGCGTAGGCTAAATTGAAGGGGATGGTTAGTCAGCTAAATTTAGCATCCTGTGAACCGTATTTCACACCTGAAATTAAAAACCAATAATTTTACTGGTAACCATGACAACATTTGCAAACAACTGGCAAAAGCCACAAACACCAAGCATTGGTGAAAAATTTAATGATGTAATGAAGCCAAAAGGTGCTTTAAAACCAAGATTAGAGAATGGCATCAAAAGACTCCAGACTCAAATTGGAAAAACTGATGGAATGATTACAAAACTAAAACAAAGAGATGAAAAGTTATTCAAGAGAATTGTAGTTGCAACACAGAATCATGATATAACTACAAGTAAGGTTTTATCAAAAGAATTATCTGAAGTTAGAAAAGTAACAAAACTTTTAGGAAATGTTAGAATTGCTCTAGAACAGATTGAGCTTAGACTTAGCACATTCCATGACCTAGGAGACACTGTGGTAACTATCATGCCAACAATAGGCTTGATGAAGAACCTAAGATCCTCGCTTATTAGATTCATGCCAGAAGCTGACCGTGAGCTAACTGGAATGACTGAAATGTTAGGTGGTCTTATGACTGATACATTCCATAGTGGAGACTTTGGAATTGACTCCGAGGCTACGAGTGAAGAATCAGAGAAGATTCTTCAAGAAGCTTCAGCAGTTGCAGAGGCAGCAATCAATGATAGATTGCCATCTACTCCTGTTGGCCAATCTTCCTCCTCAACCCGTTACGTCTAGACTATCTTATGAGATAGTTTGTAGCGGAAATATATCTGGAATAAGACTACTGACACTACTAGTATGACTGAGGCAGTTAGGAACATGGTCACATAACCTAGGGATTTTGTTAGTTCACCAGTTACAATTGAACCGACAAATATTCCTAAACCTGTTACTGCACTATTTACCCCTAGATATTTTCCTTCAAATCCTTGTGGAATGCTCTTGAAAAATATCACCGAACTAGATGTACTAAAAATTGAAAATCCGATTACCATTAGACAAGCTGATGTTATTGTCATTGGAAATCCTGATACTCCTGTCATGAAAAGTAATGAAATAGCAGGGATAGTTACAGCCAAAATTCTTGGTATGTATGCTATTATTGTTGATCTTTCTTCTCCAAACTTTGATATTATTTTTGGAGCAATAAAAAAAATCAATAACATAGTTGCCGTTTGAATCATGTAATTTAGAAAGACATCAGAGTTTGAATAATTCTGATTCTTCAAAAATGGTGTCCAGGCAGTAAAGTAAATGTTGCTTCCAAAATAAAAAAAGAAAGATGCTAGATAAAATATGCCAATTTCATGACTTATCCTTCCTTTGAATATTGTAATTATGTGCCTAAAATCATATGCCTCCAAGACTTTTGGAAATACAAAATGGTAATTACTCATTGAATAACGTAGACCATGTAAAGAATGTGCAATACTGCTTCTCTCAAGATGAACTCCACGATCTTTTACGGCTGTACTTAAAACAATAGTTGCCCCGCTAGATACAGCACATATTAAAAAATATGGTCTTAAATCAAAATAAAAACTTCCTACTGTTCCAATGGCCATAGCCACCAGCATTCCAATACTGCTGATAATTGACGTCCGTGCAAATAACCAACTCCAGAGATTTTTCTGCACTGATTCCATAACAAGAAGTTGAGTAACTGGACCTCTTGCTACCAAAAAAAATCCAAGAATTGTTGCTAATCCATAAAGGACATAAATTGAATTGGTAAAGTACATTCCCAAACTGCAGAGCAGAACAAAAAATGATGAAATAACAAGTATTAGTCTTTTAGCATGAAATCTGTCGATTATTTTCCCCCAAGCTAATGAACCAATAGCTATTGCACCATTCTCTAGTGCTGATATGATTGCTACTTCTCCTATGTTTCCTCCCAGAAAGATCACATATAGTGGAATTACGGTGCTTAATCCTTGAGCAGTAATCTGAGCTGGTAACAAATACCATATCCATCGCTTAGCTTGAGGTTGCATCTTTCTAGATAATCAGAGATTGGCCGTTATTGTATAATGCATTTGAAAAATCTCCATGGTTTTGTCTATCTTTGTTACAGGTGAAAAAATTCTATCATGCAAGAGTGTGGAGACCACACATGGTGAGTGTGATACACTCAAAGCACTGATGACCTTTGTCATCATTTTCCTTCGGGGGTACCTTGGGATGCTTGTGTTGAAGGATTTGACCTTGCAACATCACACATTGCCTGCATGATTCCTATCTAAGGAGATGCCTTTTGATAGGGAATAACAATACGTGAATAAAATATTTAAGGTTTACGTATAATTTGATACTAAAACTCTAGATTTATGTAAATAAGCAAAGTTATAACATAATTTTAAAAATATCTTGAAATTTCTATATGAAAGCTTTTATGATGCGATGATGTAATTTAGTCATGAAAAAGAGTGGGGATGTGTATCAACTTATTTACGAATCAAATCTAGACAGCAAGTTAGAACAGATTCTAATTGGATTGGTAAAAGACAATCCTTCTCCAAAGATTGAATCAATAATTCAAAAATTCCTTTTGTACGTTCAACACTCTACAGAAAATTTCTGGACAACATACTATAGCGCAAGAACATATGAGGAAAAACTGGATTGTTACTATCAATATTCTAAGAATCAATGTCTTGCAACTGAAGTACTGGTAAGAGATCTAGGTTCATTATCATCTGATGATGAA
>JANXYF010000105.1 GCA_025350175.1 Nitrosopumilales archaeon
CCCCATTGTCTTTTGTATTCTGTCTAATTCGGAAAGAATCTCATCATTGAGAGATATTGATACTATTGGCATGAAATTTATGTTATTAAGTATCTTATAAGTTTAATAGTAAAAATTATTAACATTTTATAAATTTATTAATAACTTGAGAACAAAATAGGCGTTGAACAAGTTTACAAAAGCAGGCATAATTGGTTCTGTAATTATAGCTGTTGTACTAACAATTTTTGCTTTATCAAATAATGCAAATCTTTCCAAACAATCCAATACGGAACAAAATTCAATACAAAATCTATCAAGTACAACTTCAAAACTCAAAGTAGCTGCATCATTTTTTCCACTGTATGAATTTGCAAGAAATGTTGGTGGAAACAAAACTGAAGTATACAGCTTTCTTCCAATTGGAGAAGAACCTCATGAATGGGAACCTAGTATTCAACAAATTGAAGAACTAAAGGGAACAAAACTTTTCATTTACAACGGAGCTGGCATGGAATCATACGTTTCAAAATTCATGGAATCTGGAGAATTTCAAAATATGACATTTGTCAAGGCAACCGATGGTATTACTTTACTAAAAGCAGATTCTGCTGAAGATGACAAGGAAATTCTTGCACAAGGTGGAATGGACCCGCATGTTTGGAATGATCCAATATTTGCAGAACAAGAAGTTACAAATATCAAGAATGCAATGCAAAAAGCAGATCCTGCAAATACTCAATACTATGAGAATAATGCAAATGCATACATTACAAAATTATCTGCATTAGATAACAGCATAAAAACTGGACTATCTAATTGTAAAAAAGATACTTTTGTATCATTTCATAATGCTTTTAATTATTTCTCAAATAGATATAGTATTCACGATGTATGGATAAGCGGGATGGCACCAGAAGCAGATGTACCTCCACAAGATATTCAAAGAGTAATCCAAATTGCAAAGGACAAGGATGTTAAAGTAATCTTTTCTGAGGACTTGGTAGATCCACGACTTGCTAACACACTAGCGGATGAAGTAGGCGCACAGGTTTTGGTGTTAAGTCCTCTTGAAGGAATAAATCAAACTGAACAACAAGAGGGAAAGACATACCTAGATAAATGGTATGAAAACTTACATAATCTTAGGACAGCTTTAGAATGTCAGTAAATGCACTAGATGTAGAAAATGTTTCAGTAAGCCATAATGGAATTTTGGCAGTAAATAAGATTAGTTTTAGTGTTCAAGAAGGAGACCTGCTAGGTATAGTTGGACCAAATGGAGCCGGCAAGACTACGTTGTTTAGAGCTATTCTTGGATTACAAAGTTACCAAGGAAAAATCAAGTTGTTTGGATATGAAGGAAATCAGTATACTGCATTACTTCCAATGATTGGATACGTCCCGCAAAAAGTAAATTTTGAATCAAACTTTCCTGCAACTGTTTATGACGTAGTCGCAATGGGAATTTTATCAAAAAAGAAACTGGCCAAGGGTGCTGCGTTGATACAGAGTTGTGGATGTTCTTGGAATAGAATCTTTGCAACATCAAGTAAAGATAGTGAAAAAATAGAAGAAGCATTAAAGATTGTAGGGTTGGAATCATTCAAAGACAGAAGGATTAGTGAATTATCTGGAGGCGAACAACAACGAGCTTTCATTGCAAAATCTCTTGTTAAGGAACCGTTGTTGATGATATTAGATGAGCCTGTAACTGGAGTAGATATGGATGTTCAAAATAAATTCTATTCAGTACTTAGAAAAATAAACAAAGAAAACAAGATCACAATAGTGTGGTCTTCACATGATCTTACAGCAATTTCAGATCTTGCAACCAGAGTAGCATGCATGAATAGAGAATTATTCTTCCATGGTGAAAAGGAAGAATTTTTTGCAAACAAGGACATGCTTAAAACATATTCTGAATCAGCTATGCAACTTCACATGCATAAACACGATATGTGATTCACATGATTCTCGATATCTTATCCTATGGTTTTATGCAAAGAGCACTACTTACTGGCATTATAGTTTCAATTACTTGTTCGATGATAGGCTTGTTCTTGGTCTTGAAACGATATTCTCTTTTTGGAGATGCTCTTTCACATGTGGCATTTGGTGGAATTGCTCTTGGATTCTTTCTTAATGTTTATCCAATCTGGACAGCACTTGCTGTTTCTGTTTCAACTGCTCTGGGTATTACAAAACTAAGAAAAAGTACAAAAATATCTGGAGATGCTGCTATTGCAGTTTTACTGTCATCAGGATTTGCTATGGGAGTATTACTCATTAGTGCATCTCATGGTTTTACTATTGATCTCTTCAGTTTTCTCTTTGGAAGTATCTTACTGACAAGTATGCAAGATGCATTATTGATTGTGGCAGTAAGTTGTGGTGTAATTGTAACATTGATTGCAATTAGAAAGCCATTGATACACTTCACATTTGATGAAGAGCAAGCAAAAGTACATGGAATACCTGTTGAAAAGCTAAATTATCTCTTTGTTGCCTTGGCAGCAGTCACTGTAATTGCTACAATGCGACTGGTTGGAATTTTACTAATATCCGCATTAATAGTATTACCAAACATAACCAGTATAATGATGGGTAGGGGATTCAAGAAAACAATGGTGATCTCTATCTCTTTATCAGTTTCAGCAGTGATTGCAGGCATAACTATATCTTATTATTTCAATTTGGCTCCTGCAGGAACAATAGTTATGCTAATGGTTGCAATGTTTGTAGGTACGTTAATAGCAAAACATATTGGTCTATTTTCAAAGACAGTAAATGAAAATAATCCATCTATAATCAATTAATTTTTGTCTAATCGATATTTCTGTAATGCCAAATTGATTATCAAAATTAGTATGCTAGATCATGTTTTTAAAGTCTAGAGTAGTAACAAAAACAATGAAGTCAAAATCATTTGGTGCAATATTTGGTATATTGGCCATAATTGCTATCTTAGGTGTATCATCAGAAGTTTCAACCATGACAGCTTCAGCACAATCTACTCTGACAGGTCGTCATTGTACAGCAAGTCAGCCTTGTGTTCAAATATGTGGAGATCATGTTTGTGCACCTGGTGAACTTGCCCAGATGACAGCAAAATCAGCTCCAACACAGAGCAATAGTACTGGAACATCAGCAATGCCAAGTAACTCTACAACAAATCCATCAATGGGTGTAGTTGTAGCCGGAATAGTTTCATACATGGATGTAGCTTCGGATGGAACAGCAGTAGTAGTCAGAACAGGTCATCCAATTAGTGGACAACCATTAGCAATAGGTATTGGATTCAAGGATGCAAATGAGAACTTTGTAAAGCATCAAAACTATGCAATCACTGTCACACAAGATGGCACAACAGTGTTGTCAGTTCCAAACGGACATACCCATACTGGAACAGATACTCAAACTACATACGCTCTCTCATCTAATGATCCAGTCAATATTGTGATAACACTTAATGGAGTTGGTTTGCCTACTTTAGATCCATCTCAATGGACAGGTGTTAAAGGCGAAGTATTCACCTTTACACAAATTAAAGATGTAGCAAATGCAACAGCACCAATGTCTAACATGACAATGACAAATGCCACTAGTACACCAACACCAGCAGAGAATGCAACAGTACCAGAATTTGGTCCAGTCGCATCAATAATTCTTGCAATTGCTGTATTGAGTGTTGTAGTATTTGCTGCAAA
>JANXYF010000160.1 GCA_025350175.1 Nitrosopumilales archaeon
CTTGATGCTTTTAAAAATTCAAAAATTTTTTCAAAGATAGTATGTGTTACAAGTAATAATGCACCAAAGACACGTGAATTTGTTTCTAGAATGGAAGTTGATATGCTGGAAACAAAGGGGAATGGATATGTTCATGATCTGAGTGAATCTATTCTCAAGTTTGACGAATTAATTCTTGTAGCCTCTAGTGACATGCCACTTTTAGATTCTGAAATAATCCAAAAAATTATAAAATTAGCAAATGAAAAAAATGCATGGACAAGTATATTGGTAAGAAAATTTTTTCTTCAATCTCTTGGATTTGAGGCAGAATTTTTTGTTAATTATAATGATGAAGAATGTGCTTATACTGGAATATCAATTATTGATCCTAGACTGATAAAAAATCAATAGTGATGCCACTCTAACCAACTCATTACTTGCTCCAAATACATCACCTGATATTCCTCCAAAGCTTTTGTTTGCAACCGCAAGCAATAGGAAAGAAAGTCCTACACATGATATGATTACAAATACTCCTGTCATACCCCCCAAAATTACAGTAGGTATTATAGCCAATCCTACAGCTACGGCAAGTTTACGGGGATCTTTCATGTATTGAGTAAAAGGAGAACTAAGTCCTTGCCATGCAGAAAGACCACGATTTGCCTGTATTATCATTGAGAGTTTTGCCATAAGTTCACTTAACAGAATTGCCTCAAACAATGCAATCCCCTTCATCATGGAAATAGCTAGTATCATGCCTGCAGCATACAATACTACTGTTATTACTCCTGCAGAACCAACTGCGGGATCTCTCATTGCTTTGAGTTTCTTTTCTTTTGTTCCCTTTGCCATCAGTCCATCTGCAAAATCACAAAGTGCATCTGTGTGATGTATACCTGTAATGATGACAAGTGCTCCTGTTAAGATCAAGCCGGTAACCAGAGGTTGAATAAAGAAAGAAAGGCCATAACCTGCTGCACCAATTATCAATCCAATAACAGCTCCTGCAATTGGAAAAAGATACATGTTCTTTGCAACAGTTTCTATCTCACTATTCTTAGAAGGAATAATGGTTAGAAATGACACTACTGATGATATGCCCTTAAACATTAAACCACCAACCAAGAGATGATAATAATAAGATCACAGGGATTGTAAAAATTAAAACAAACAGTATTGAAGTTATTTTCATAATAGAAATTGCAGATTTAAAGTGTCTTTCACTTATCTCTAAATTTCCATCCCCTAATACATAATGTTCCATCTTTTCGAATTTAATTCCAAGTGCACCAGCTAGAGTTGCCATTGGATACCCAGCATTTGGACTTTCAGTTTTTGGACCATCTCTTTTCATGATATGAATTGAATGTCTCCAATCTTTTTTTAGAATAATACAAGAAAGTACCATTACAAGACTTGTGAGTCTAGAGGGAAGAAAGTTAAGTATTTTGTCACAGTTGGCGGCAAACCAACCTACATTTCTAAATATTTCTGTCTTGTATCCCATCATAGAGTCGGCAGTATTTACAGTCCGGTAAACAAATGCACCTACTAAGCCAAAAATTGAGTAGTAAAATAGAGGGCCAGTTATGCCGTCAACAATGTTTTCGCTGATGCTTTCCAGAGTTGCAGAGATAATATGTTGTTTGTCTAAATTCTTTGTATTTCGCTTTACTATCATAGAGAGTTTTGCCCTAGCACCATCTAGGTCATTTTTTGATAATGCGTTCATAATTTTTGATGCGTGATTTTCCATGCCTTTTATTGCAATAGTAGTCTTTAGAAGAATTCCAACTGAGATTACACTTAGACCTAAAAATAGAATTTTGTAAATTCCATTTAAATCAAAACTTTCTACATACTTCAGGGTAGAAGAAAATGAGAGTATCAAAATAGAAACTATTGTTACTGCTAAAACAAGAAGAGCTATTCCATTAATTTTTTCAATTAATGGATTGATAGATCTTGTGTACGGTACAAATTTTCCCATTAGTCTTCCCATCCAAACTGTTGGATGATATCTATTTTTCGGATCACCAAAGAAAAAATCTAAAACAAGAGCAAGTATGACTGCAAAGATAGGTATCAAAATCAATTTAACATCTTTCCTATTTTTTTCATATCTAGATTTTTTTTCACAACATG
>JANXYF010000080.1 GCA_025350175.1 Nitrosopumilales archaeon
AAGCTGGAATTGTTGCCAAAATTGTTATTGATAATATTGTAATCAATGCTATACTGAATAATGATTTCATCATACCCCGATCCTCTTTGCACTGGTCCATTTTGCCTTTGTCCTAAAAACTTCTTGGAGGCATCCAAATATGAGCAAAATATCCACTATCTGCTTATATCCTATGACTAGAAATGGTGAAAACAGTATCAACCTGGGATCCTCTCTGTCTATTCGGACAGCAAGGGCTGACATTAGAGTCTGTAGTAAAATAAACAGGCCAAACATCTCTACTACAAACATCCCATCTCCAATCAACACTTCGTATATTGAGGTGGCTATCATGGCAAGTCCTGCAAATGGCAGGACTATCATAGAAATTATCATAAATGGAAATGCAATTTTATACAAAAATGCATACCTTGGATTAAACAAAGTCTCTGCATGCCTTGATAATACTTGGAGGTTTCCACGATACCATCTCTTTCGTTGTTTGTAAAAATCATGAAAAGATTGCGGTGCTTCTGTATATGCAGTTGATGTCGTACTTCCTGAAACCACAAATCCAGATTTTAAGACCTTGATTGTAGCATCAAAGTCCTCAACCAATGTATCCTTGTGATAAGTTCCAACGTCTTCTAGCGCTGTTTTTCTAAATGCTCCCAATGCCCCCGGAACTATTGTAATTGAGCCAAAAAAGTCAAAGGCTCTTCTGATTATCTCAATTCCAGCTACATACTCTAAAGCTTGCGACCATGTGAGCCAATTCATTCTGTTTCTTACTTTAATATTTCCTGCAACAGCTGCAATGTTATTGTCACCAGAAAATCCTTTGACTAGTTGTTTTAGAGCACTTCTACCTACAATTGTATCTGCATCAACTATTGCAACTATCTCACCTTTTGCAAATGCAATTCCATGATTCAAAGCTGAAGCTTTTCCTCCATTTTCTTTGTGTAATACTTTAACTTTGTTTTTGTATGTGTTTGCAATCTTTAATGTGTCATCTTTACTTCCATCATCAATTACAATTATTTCCTTGTCAGGATAATCTGTATCAAGCAATCCCTCTATTGTTTTTGCAATTACTTTTTCTTCATTATATGCAGGTACAAGTATGCTAAGAGTTGGATATGTAGACGGTTCTGGCTTCAAATCTTCCTTAAATTTACTATATACCGCAAGTGGTACAAACATCAAAGTACTCCAAAATGTTATAGTCATTCCCCAAAGTATTATGATTCTTGCAGGCGATTCCCATATTGCAAATCCTTCGTATGCTGCAACCGTACCTAGAACAAATGGAAGTGCAATCATGATTGCTGCAAACGGAGAAGGTAATCTTGCCCCATACTTGAATTTTGATGAGAGATTACCTCTTGCGCTAAGAAGCTGATAGAACATGATAAACGCCGCAAAGGCAAGTGAGACTAGCGTAAGATTTGTCTTCATTAGATACACTGTAAAAAATAGGACAGAAAAAATTGCACAAATAAGTAGTATCTGGACATGATCTATTTTTACAGTTTTAATTCCAGCCACGATGTGTAATGTAAACGCCACTTATAGAAATAGACATTGATCTTTTTTTGGAATAACACCAAACTAGTATGATACCACGATATAATTTGTAAATAGTTGAAAATTATTTTCCATCTTTAGTACTTCATTGCCTATAAACAAATTCAATAACAATGCGGGACTTGATTATCTCCATCAGTTAGAGATTATCTTGGATTATACCATCAAGGTAGAAACCAAGTAAGCTGGTAGTTTGTTGATTTTGATAATGTTTCAGATGATCCTTGGAAAAATAATAATTACTACCTCTCAGATGGCCCGTTAATTTAGGAATCTACAAAAAACTCTGAAAGGTCGTCTGGCTCTTCAAACTCTGTGTCGATATCATGAAGTTCGTTGTAGGTCATATCGACTTTGAGCTTGTATGTCATGAGTGTCTTCTTATGGCTAAATCTAATAGAAATTACGAGGCAGATTGCGTCAAGGTGCATCATACAGGCAGGGCATCCAAGAAAGACTTTGATATTCTCCTTTGGGTGTATTTTTGATATTGAATACTTTGCAATGCTATGAAATACTGGGACTCGAACCAGGTGCGTCTGTACAGGAAATTAAAGACGCATATCGACACCTTGCTTTGCGTTATCATCCTGACAAGGATTCTTCAGAAGGAAATGAAGAACGATTTGTAAAAATCTCTGATGCGTATCAGACCTTGAGGTTACAAAATATTGAAGAATCAAAAACTAGTCAAAAATTCGGAGATATTTATCCTGAAGATGCTGTTTACTCTTATGGAGAAGCTGAGAAATTACTTTTAAAACAAAAGTATGAAGAAGCAATTGAATTTTTAGATAAAGCATTAGAAAAATTACCACGATATGTAAATGCCTGGCTCAAAAAAGGCGATGCTTTATCTAATCTGAAAAGATATGACGATGCACTATATTGTTATGATATGGTTTTACAGATAAATCCTGAATCTTCGGATGCTTGGAATCTTAAGGGAATTTGTCTGTCTGATTTGAAAAGATATGAAGATGCAATGGAGTCTTTTGATGAAGCAATTTTATTGGACCCAACACGTGCATCTACTTGGAATTTCAAAGGCGTCTGTTTTTTCATACTAGAAAAATTTGGAAAAGCTTTGGAATGTTTTGACCGGGCAACAAAGCTAAATCCCGAGTTTGCAGTTGCATGGCATAACAAGGGTGGCGTGTTTTTGAAATTGGGCAAACAAAAAGAATCTGAAAAATGTTATGAAAAAGCAAAGAAGCTAAGACAATAGGTTGATAAAAAATTAAAGCGCCAGGTAAGGGATTCGAACCCCTGCGTGCCGAAGCACAACCGCTACCTTGTATTTGATCTCGAGGCGGTCGCCGTTCCACTTGGCTAACCTGGCAGCCTGTCAAGACTCTGGTTTTGGTACATAAATAGATGCTCGCAACCTGACATTACTGGCACGAAAAGAAGCATTTCAAAATGAAAAAAAT
>JANXYF010000082.1 GCA_025350175.1 Nitrosopumilales archaeon
TCCATCATGCTTTGACGAAAATAAACACCTTGGACTCGACCTTTTATCAAAAGATGAACTCTCTTTGAATTCATAATATTTCTTTTTTAAAACTACTAATTAGTCTTAAGAAATTATGCTCTCTCTTTCATTCTGGATCGACCAGTCTTTCTAGCTGCGATGCTACCTACTTTACGTCCAGGTGGAGCGTTACGTGAAACTGTTGAGCTTCGTCCGACGTGTTGATGTCTTCCACCACCGTGTGGGTGTACATATACTGCTTGAGCAACACCTCTAACAATTGGATATTTATGACCCTTTGAGCGCTTTCTTCTCCAAGCAGGACCAGCTCTCATAAATGGTCTATCACCAACACCCCCTCCAGCAAGAACTCCAATCATGGCACGATTCTGTGGGTTGAGAGTAGTGAATTTTCCAGATGGTAGTTTTATGGTTACACCTTCAGCACTATGTGAAAAGACTGTTGCATATGTTCCAGCAGATTTTACTATTGCCCCTCCATCACCGAAATGTTTCTCAACATTACATACTATAGTACCGTCTGGGATGTTTTGGATACTGATTACGTTACCTGGTGAAATACCCGCCTTTAAACCAAAGAATAATTTTGAACCGATTTTAGTGCCAAGAATTGATGGAATGAAAGATTGTAATCCACTTTCGAATAAGATTTTAGCAAGAGGGGCATCTCTTCCCGTTTCATGAACAATATCTATGACTTTAGCCTCATGTTGTTCAGCCAATGGGAATCTAGGATATTTGGCTGGAAGTAACTTACCAGTAGAAGCTGCGCGGAACTGCATTCCACCTCTACCTCGTCTTCTTACTAGTGGTCGCTTACCCAATGTAGCAATTTTGCTTTATTGTGTAAATTTTAATCTTCTGATCCTTTGTTCTGGATCAAAGACGACAAAGGTATAAAAATTAGTTTGAGGGTGCTAAAACTGTGAGCCAAAATACACTCTCCCTTAAAGTACTTGAGGCTTATACTCGTGATGTAGGGAGAGGAGTTGCACGTATTGATTATGATTCCATGGATTCGCTTGGAGCTTCTACAGGTGATGTTATCGAAATCAAGGGAAAAAGAAGGACTGTAGCCAAGTGTTTACCACTGTATCCTTCTGATGAAGGTAAAGGGATTATCAGGGTTGACGGTCTAGTACGAAATAATGCAGGTATTGCAATTGGTGATACTGTTGCGGTCAAAAAGATCAAGGCAGTAGCTGCTGAAAAAATTGTTGTTGCACCATTAGAAGCTATTCCACCTATTGATGAAAGATATCTTGCTGATGCATTAGAAAGTGTTCCTTTGATAAAAGGAGACAATGTAATGGTACCATATTTTGGTGGAAGACTAACTTTTCAGGTTATAGGCGTTACACCGGTAGCTGATGCTGTACTTGTCACACAAAAGACAGTATTTCACATTGCAGAAAAAGGAGAAACTCTCCGTGGTGTACCTCAGGTAGCCTATGAGGACATAGGAGGACTAACTGATGAAATAAGGAAAGTTCGCGAAATGATAGAACTTCCTCTAAGACATCCAGAGATTTTTGAAAAGCTTGGAATTGAAGCTCCAAAAGGAGTTTTGTTGTATGGGCCTCCTGGAACTGGAAAAACATTGTTAGCAAAAGCAGTTGCAAATGAAAGTAATGCACATTTCATTAGCATATCAGGACCAGAAATAATGAGTAAATTTTATGGTGAAAGTGAAGCTAGGCTAAGAGAAATTTTCAAAGAAGCAAAAGAGAAATCTCCATCCATTATATTTATTGACGAAATTGACTCGATAGCTCCAAAGAGAGAAGAGGTTACAGGAGAAGTAGAAAGAAGAGTAGTTTCCCAGTTACTTTCTTTAATGGACGGTCTTGAAGCTAGAGGAAAAGTAATTGTAATAGCTGCAACCAATAGACCAAACGCAATTGATCCAGCACTTAGAAGACCTGGAAGATTTGATAGAGAAATTGAGATCAAAGTACCTGACAAGAAGGGCAGAAAAGACATTTTATTGATACATACAAGAAACATGCCTCTCAGTGACGATGTTAATTTGGACAAAACTGCCTCAATAAGTCATGGTTATGTCGGAGCTGATTTAGAATACCTATGTAAAGAAGCTGCAATGAAATGCCTCAGAAGATTGCTGCCTGAACTAAACATGGAAGATGAGAAACTTCCACCAGAGACACTTGACAAACTAATAGTGAGTGGTGAAGATTTCCAGAATGCAATAAGGGAAATTACTCCATCTGGAATGCGTGAGGTTTTCATAGAAAATCCTGACGTTAGTTGGGATGAAGTAGGTGGACTGGAAACTGTAAAACGCGAACTTCAAGAAGCAGTAGAGTGGCCAATGAAATATCCTACTCTTTACACCAAGTTAGGGCATAGAATGCCAAGAGGAATATTATTACACGGTCCTAGTGGAACAGGTAAAACTCTACTTGCAAAGGCAGTTGCCACTGAAAGTGAGGCTAACTTCATTTCTGTAAGAGGGCCAGAATTATTATCAAAATGGGTAGGAGAATCAGAACGTGGAGTAAGAGAAATATTCAGACGAGCAAGACAAGCATCACCTTGTGTAATATTTTTTGATGAAATTGACTCTATTGCTCCAATACGCGGAGTGGGAGGAGAAACAGCAGTTACAGAAAGAGTAGTAAGTCAGCTTTTGACTGAATTAGATGGGATAGAAAGCTTACACGGTGTTGTGGTACTTGCTGCAACTAACAGAGCAGACATGATAGATACAGCATTACTAAGACCTGGTAGATTTGATAAAATAATACTTGTTCCATTACCAGACAAAGAAGGAAGAAAGAAGATTTTAGAGATAAATACAAAAGAAATTCCTGTCATAAGAGAATCTATGACAAACGGTATGAAAAATCCAGATTATGTAGATATTGAAAAAATTGCAGAGGTCACAGATGGAATGAGTGGTGCAGACGTAGCGGCGATATCAAACACTGCAGTCTCTCTTGTAATACATGAGTTTCTTGACAAGTATCCTGATCAAAAGGAAGCGGAGAAACAGGCAACTGAGGCAAAGGTAACCATGAGACATTTTGAAGCAGCTGTAAGAAAGGTAAAGACCCAAAAAGAGCTAAAGATAGGCGAAAAGATCGCAGTTCCTTACTATAGGTAATTTTAATAAAATAACTTTTCCATTCCCTAGTGAATGTCACATTTTGGATACAAAGGAAAAGGACTTGAATTTCTTACAAATAACAAGATAGAGGTAGGCAGTCAAGTAAAAATTCATGCAGATTTGATTTACACAGGAGTTGTGATGCCAAGATATGAACACAGTGATGAACACCACATTGTTTTGAAACTAAAAAGTGGGTATAACATAGGTTTAGAGCTTGATAAAATAAAAAAAATAGAGTTAGAATCACCACCTGTAACAAAAAAAGAAAATAGTTATAATTCACAACCAAACCCAAAACTTCCAAAAATTCTTCTATTATCTACTGGTGGAACAATTGCAAGCAGGATAGATTACAGAACAGGAGCTGTTACTCCTGCACTTTCTGCAGCAGAACTTAATGCAAGTGTTCCTGAACTTGCGACCATTGCCAATATAGATACTGAGGTAATTTTTTCAGAATATTCTGAAAATTTACTTCCAGAGCACTGGATAAAGATTGCAGGGAAATTAGATTCGTATTCTAGATCAGAGTATGAGGGAATCATAGTAGCTCATGGTACAGACACTATGCAATACACTGCATCAGCATTAGCATTCTCCTTGGCAGGATTTCCAAAGCCAGTTGCTTTAGTAGGTTCTCAGAGATCATCAGATAGGCCATCTTCAGATGCAGCATTGAATTTAATTGCGGCAACCAAATTTTTGATAGAAATACATTCCCCAGGAATTTTTGTAGTAATGCACAATAATTCAAGTGATGATGAAATTGCCTGCAACTGGGCAACACGTGTAAGAAAAAATCACACCAGTAGAAGAGATGCTTTCAAGACCATAGGAGGAATTCCTGCATATATAGTAAAAGGAAACAATATTGAAAAAAACAAATTATTCAATCTTCCTAAAAGAGAATACACTCCAAAGATCAAATTCGATAATCGTGTTTTATTGCTAAAATATTATCCAGGCCTTGATCCTGAAATTATGAATTATGCTACAAATTCCGGATACAAGGGAGTAATTATTGAAGGAACTGGACTTGGGCATGTGGGTAAGACAATGTATGGAGCAATAGAAAAAGCAAAGAAAAAGGGATTGTTTATCGGAATGACCTCTCAGTGTATTGACGGAATGGTAAGAATGACTGTTTATGACAGTGGTAGAGATCTCTTGAATCTAGGAGTAATACCACTTGGAAATATGATACCGGAGACTGCACTTGTGAAAACAATGTGGGCATTGGCCAATTCCAAAGATTCTGATGAGATGACAAAAATGATGAAAGAAAACGTTGCTCTTGAATTTTCAGACTAAGCTTTAAAACAAGTACAAGAATAAAATTACAAGTGTCTGAAATTCAAATTGATAAAATAGGACTACTAGTGGGATTAGAAATACATCAACAACTTGCAACAGGTGGCAAGTTATTTTGTAAGTGTAAATCTATAGAATCAGATGAATATTCAATTAACTTCACACGCAAATTAAGAATAACAAGTAGTGAATTAGGAGAATTTGATCCTAGTGCTCTTTTTGAGAAAAGTAAGGAAAAAACAATCTCATATTTTGGCAATCCGGAAAGTAGTTGCTTGGTAGAGCAAGATGATGAGCCTC
>JANXYF010000239.1 GCA_025350175.1 Nitrosopumilales archaeon
ATCTTATGCTTTTGCCCAAACTATGCCAGAAAGCAATTCTATGATGCATGATAACATGTCATCTGGCTCTATGATACATGATAACATGTCATCTGGCTCTATGATACATGATAACATGTCATCTGGCTCTATGATACATGATAACATGTCATCTGGCTCTATGATGCATGATAACATGTCTGGATGGGGAAATGGGGCCATGATGAATGATGATCATATGATGGCAAGCGGTAATGTTGATCTTTCTATGGCGTCACCAGTTCTTGGCTCTCAAACTGCGCCTGTTACAATAATTGAGTTTGGAGATTACCAGTGTCCAAAATGTGATGCCTGGTTCAAAAATGAAGAGCCTACCATAAAAGCAAACTATATCGATACAAACAAGGCAAAATTGTATTTTGTCGATTTTCCATTTCTAGGTAATGACTCTCCAATAGCAGCTCAAGCAGCATATTGTGGAGGAGATCAAGGCAAATACTGGGAGTACCATGATTATCTGTATTCCCATCAACAAGGAGTACAGAGTGGTTGGGCAAGCACTACTAATCTAAAATCATATGCTTCCACATTGGGATTGGATATGAGCAAATTCAATTCCTGCCTTGACTCTGGCAAATATGCTGATAGGGTGTCACACAACAAGGACGTCGGTTCATCAAAAGGAGTGCAGGGAACGCCTGCATTTTTCATAGTTGGTTCTTCTGGTGCAATGCAGGAGATAATGGGTCCTCAACCATCTTCTGTATTTTCTTCAACAATTGACAAAATTAGCACACAGCCAGTACCAGAGTTTGGCTCAATTGCAACTTTGATACTTGTCATTTCCATAGTATCAATACTTGTAGTATCAAAAACAAGGCTAAGATCTGTCTTGAAAGTATAGGTAAAATTTGGAATAAGTATTATCTAGAAATTTTTAGATCTGGCCCTATAATGAAAACTAAAATTCTCAGTTCTGGAGTTTGTTTTCAGCCCATCCCCCTGAACTTGTTTGTGGATATAGCACCACGTGAAGAATTGTCGTACTATTTGAAATAAACTATGTTATCTTGAACAAATTCTTTAAACGATATTGGCTTATTTCCTGTAACCTTTTCTACCGTGTCCGTTATCTTTGATGCATGTCCCTCACGCATAAACTTGTTTAACTCCATCATAGAATCAACTAACCATTTTGACATGCCTGTTGCTTCCAATCCTTTTTGTGCCTCAGATTCTGAGATATTGACATATGTTACCTTCTTGCCAACAACATTGGAAAGAATCTCTGCAGTTTGGTAATGTGACAGTGTTTCCTGTCCTGTTATTGTGTAGGCCTTCCCGTGATGTTTACTATCTTCTGTAATTGTTCTTACGGCTACTGATGCAATATCACGTACATCAACATAGCTTGCTTTGCCATCTTCTGTAGGCATATAAAATGCATCTTGATTTTTTATCGTATTGGAAAGAGATGTGACAAAATTTTGCATAAAAAAGTTTGGCCGCAAGAATGTATATGACATACCAGATCTTTCTATGTCCAACTCTACTTGACGATGCAGTCTTGCCACAGTTACTATAGCATTAGGGTCTTCAGCACCCATGGCTGACAGTTTAACAATATGATTTATTCCTGCCTTTTTTGCCTCTGAAATTACCATAGAAGATATCTCAACCATTTCTGGAACAAAGGGAGAAAGCAAGAAGAGTTTTTCAATTCCCCTCAATGCAGCAGTGATGGTTTCTGGTTTTTTGTAATCGATTTCTACAAGTTCCACGCCGGAATGTTTGATGTATTCGGCTTTTCTTACAGAATGAACCGCAGCCCTAACCTTTCCACTAGTAGAAGAAAGCTGTTTTACTATTTCACTTCCAACAGTTCCAGTTGCACCTGTAACAAGAATTGTCATACCAGACAAGTTCGTTTTCATCTATAAAAATATCACGTGAAATGATAGATACCAGATAACCATAAGTTAAGTTGGCAAATAGAATAACTTCCGAAATGCCAGTGTGTATCGCAATTGTAGAAAGAAATGATTATTGAATATATCAGATACAAAATAGAAAGGAATCAACACAAATCATTTGAATGCGCGTACAATAAGGCACAAGTATTTCTTAAGAAATCACCTCACTGTTTGGGATGGAAATTCTCCCATTGTGTAGAAGATCCGAATTCTTACACACTTAGGATTGAATGGAATTCTCTTGATGAACATCTAAAAGGAATTTCGCTCAAGCCCAGAGTTCAGATCTTTCTTCCAAGAGGTACAACCCTTCTAAATAACATAGAAGAGATGTGTCATTATGAAGTTACTATCAGAGATGAAAAAAGATAAGAAAATAATCAGCATCCAAAAATTTTTGGTTAAACAATGCACAGTCAACGCAGTTTTTTCATATTGATTTAATTTCAATAATTCATAATTAGCAGGCATTTTTTGCCATGTTTTATGATCTCTGTAGAAGAGATCTTGTGTTCATTGCAGTAATCTTCACATTTCTGCGCCATATTAGAATCAGCGAACATGAATAAACATGCTTCACATTGGTACATGTTATTAATACATCCACATTTACAGCTTTCTAGGTCTAACTCTTTTACCAACACGATTACTAAAAAACTCTGATATTTAAGATAGAGAATTTGTGTAAAAATCTTTTTACAGATTGTCTTGAATTTGTGGAACTTTGGTTGATATAAAAAAAGAAAAAAAGATGGTTTAGTGTTTGTGATTCACCATCTGTTGTAGCTGGTGTATTACATCAGATGCTGCTTTGATGTTATTCCAGACATCACTTGACTGAGTTCCTTGATACTGGTTTGATCCAACTTGGCTCAATGCAGTCTGTGCGTTGGTAAGGTCAGTTTGTGCTTGGCTTACCAGAGACTGGTAGGAGGCTGTGCTGTTCTTTCCAGCAAGCAGATTTAGCTTTCCCTGATCTGCATCAATAGCTGTTATTGCAGCAAAGTGAAAGTTGTTTGGATCCTTGCATCCGTTATAGAGACAGAAACTGTTCAATGCAGCCTGAAGCTGTGTGCTGTTCTGTGCGCTGTTGATTGCTGCCTCAAACGCCTGAACACTTGAGCTTGCTTGGTTTATGGTACTAGTCAGTGCAGTTGTGTTTACACCATGTGATGCAAGCTTGTTTGTCATGTTCTGGGCATGTGATAAGGAGTTGTTGAACATTTGTATCTTTAACTGAGCAATCTGTTGCTTTACTCCAAAGAGACAGCCCTGATAGGTTGACTGTAGCTGCTTGATGTCTGTTTTTAACGTGGTGTAGACAGTCTTGCTGTGTGCAGTCTTGATTGCCGTTCTTGCATCAAGATTTGCTGTCTTGGTATCTCCATTGTATGTCTTGACATCTGTCTTGAACTGTGCTTTGTTGTTACTAGTTGCATCAGTTTGGATGGAGCCAAAGTCAGTTCCAAGTTTTGGAATATCCGTATTTGTCAGCGTTGTTGTGATGGTTCCATTGTTGATTACACTTACAACATCGCCAAGATAGCCAGTGACATACGTATTACGACATGTCATGGCAGCCAGTTGTAGCTGTAGAACTTGTGACTCGTATTGAGATTTCGAGCCTTGATCTGCATAAGCTACCATTGGCATCATCAGAAGTAGCGACGCCATAAATGCGCTGTATTTTATGGTCGGTTTCATTGTCATTTCTTATTATTCTTCACATATAATAGGTTGCGTAGCTTTGTTACTGAACAAAGGTAACTGAGTCAGCAAAAAGTATTATATAGAAAATTCATTGTAATTGCCAACTGAAGTATTTCCATTTTTTGGAACTAGTGAAATCCAAGTCTGTTTCTTGTAGAAATTACTAGAATGGAAACAATTGATATTACAAGTATAATTGGTGCAAGGTTCCCAAACTCTGGCGTAGTTGCACCCGGTGGTGGATTTTGTATACTAGTTGTTTGAGATGTAGAGTTTGTCGAGTTGTCTGACAATCCCAAATCTGATAGAGGATCATCAGATGGCACTCCAAGATCAGTAGAGTTGTCGCTTGGAGTACTTTGTGCATAGGCTGATTTTATAACCGAAAATGCTACCATTGAATCAGTATTTTTGTAATCAGTTGACAAGACTGTCAGATTAGATATGGTTACAATGAAAAGAGACATTAGAATAACACATGAAATCATTTTATGATTCATACCGTTCTCAATCTTCCTCATGTACTTAAAAATTACTGTCTTAAATGAGCACAAAAAGATTTTCTTATATTTATAGAATCTATTGTTAATAAGAATAACCCATGCTGGAAATACTAAGCACTGTAAATATCTCAACTCCTTCAATTGGAGTACCTGGCATGAGTATATCGTTTTTGTTTGATGGGTTTGAGTTTGGATTTTGTACTTGTCATTCTGACCAAATTCTATCTATGTTAGCATGATGTAAGAAAGCTCGTCTCAGATGACTTCCAAATCATAAATTTTTAAGGAGTGTAATATCATGGGAATAATTTCATGTAATGGTGTCTGCATGCGTTACAAAACAGTTAACAAAATTCTACGGCATACAAGGTATGGTTCAGGACAAAAACGATGTCAGATTTGTGATCTTTTCCTTTTCTGGGAAGGAAAAAGATGTCCATGTTGTGGATATATGCTTAGAACAAAACCACGAAATTCGAAATTCAAAAAACAGACTTCGTTCATAGAATGATTAATCAATGTACAAACCATAGTTACAATCGTGAAAGATATAGAATTTTCATTTTCTACCCGTACTGTATAGGTATAGTTTAAAAAATTGGTGTAGAAATCTTCTATTTTTCTTCTACAACCATGACAAATGATCTTTACGCTTTGTTGTATTTGATCAGATTTACTAATGAATTGAATTAAAGTTAAACATTTACCAAATCAATGGTTTCCAATATCGCCATATTCTAACTCTGCAACGATCACATAAAAAAGGAAAATAGTCTATTTCATAATCAGTGAGAATATCATCCCATAGTATTATACACATAGGACAAAGATGCTTCATCTAGAACTCTCTCCTACTAGCATTTTGAATCAGAGTGATCCATTTGTTATCTCGAAACCACTCAATAATTTAATTCAATGATGATAAAGTGTATGAGTCTAGATCACAAGAACATGGAAAAGTAATCTTATCCTCTTTTGAAGACATTCTGCATATTTTTTGCTTTAAAACATAACATGTCTTAATTTTTCCATATTGGTTCTTTGGATGTCTGTATCTCGAATAGGCGTATTTCCAGAAAAAAGTATGATTGGTAATACAAACTGCAAGTTTCCAAGCAGTTTTACCACATTTTGGACATGAAATCAATCAAACCAATTATTTCATTTGTAGTAATAGTTTTTTCTCGGAAAAAAACGAGTGTTAAATGCGTGTTAAATCGGTGTTAAATCAAAGTGTTAAACGGTGTTAAATGGATGTTACAAAAATAGAACTAATAATATTTACATCACAATCTCCTGTTGCCTCTATCCTTTTCCTAATTTTAACACAATGTTGTCTCTTGCTAGTCTATGGATTCCATCAATTTCGTATATAGCAATAATTGTTTACTCAGCACATTTGTTATGCCTTTGACAATACCACTATTTGACCTTCCATGTTTGGCATGTGAATATGACAATAGTAATCTATTGTGCCAACCTTATTTGCTGTAAAAGTCACGGTATGAATTTCTCCGCGATGAATAGTAAAGTTGTCAATTCCCTCTACTTCTATTTCATGGTGATCACCTTGTACTCCGACAAAATTGAGAGTCACTACATCACCTTGGTGTACTACTATCTGTGAGGGTTGAAATGTAAAAGAGCGTACCATCCACGCTCCTGTGTTGTCAGGTTTGACTAACACAAAACCTCCTCCAGAAGGAAGAGGAGTAGTTGGAAATGACTCTGCAGGATGCATTCCTTCTGCATGTAAGCTTGTTTTTCCATCAAGATGAACAGTATTTATCCAAAATGTCTCATGATTTGGTTCCTCACTTGCAGTTGCACCAATAGAAGACGTATTGAGATTTACAAACGTAAAGATGACCACGATGGAAGAAATCACAGCTGCTGCAGCAATTGCTGAAATTATAACGTATTTGGTTGATATTTCTTTAACCATGTTACGGTAAAATGTTTCTTAGACAATAATAAAACAAGATACAAATCCCACTTTTGGAATCCAACTTAGGAATACGTAATTGCAATTTTTGTTAAATGCGTTATTTTATAAAACACATGAAATCTTATCACAGGGATCAGTAAAATGTTGCAAAATGAATTTCACTTTTTCAATGCTATTGCAGTATTTGCAGCAGCTGTAGTTCCACTATATCTCACATTAAAATTAAAAAATCCAAATTTGAAAAAGCTTACACTAGTACTTGGAATATTCATCATAATTCATGGAATATATCATTCCGTTGGTTCTCTTGGCAATGTCGTACTGGCAAAAGGAATTTTTGATCCACTTTCTGCTGTAGTTTTACTTGGATTTGGATTGATGTATCTAAAATTTCAAACAAAAAAAGAGGATAAAGCATGTAGAGCGATTTCCAATGTAATGAAATCTTGTTTGAATCAAGCAGTACTTTGATTGGTTTTATGTGATTTGGTAGGGAGTTTGGATTAAGATTTCCTTGCTCTACAAGTTTTTTCTTTTCTTTGACAAAAGCTGCAATAATATCATATGCTAGGTCTAGGTTTTTTCTTGCAAGTTCTACAAAGAAACTGGCGAGTGTCTTTGGTTCCGTATCTTGTGGCATTTTACCTAAGGTATCTTGGTAAACTTTAGTTGGAATTGCTGACAAGAACTTGTACAGATCTTTGTTGTATTTTCGTAAAGTATCAGGGGCCTTGATGGAATCTTTGAATAACTGGTATGGATCTTGTCTCTGATTTATCTTGTCTAGTGGGATTTCCATCGCATAATATGGGTTTTGGAACTATTTTAAGGACAAGAAGAGTAGTGGGTCCACAGGGATTTGAACCCTGGATCTTCGCCGTGTAAGGGCGACGTCATAACCGGTCTGGACTATGAACCCAAGCAAGCTCCAATTTAAAATGCATTTAAACTTTGAGAATTATTCAAAATAAAAAT
>JANXYF010000008.1 GCA_025350175.1 Nitrosopumilales archaeon
ATGACTGCCTTCTAGTAAGCCATGATGCAAGAGATCTAAATCACGATGCTTCAAAAATACTGATTAACACAAGTCCAGTCCTAAATCCCTCTGCATATCTCATAAGAGGTGTCTCATTTGGTGCAAGAGGATCTATTGAGGGCAAGATAAACGGATATTCTACTGTAATGATTATTGCCAATTTAGCAGGAAAATCAGGTGCTGCTCTGGCTCCGGTAGTATCTCAAATTGGTAAAGAGTTAGGAAAAAGCATACTTTCATTTGCAATCATGCCTTTCAAGTTTGAAAAAGACAGGATATTCTTCTCCGGAGTTTCTCTAAAGAGACTAAAGGCAAATTCTGATTGTACTGTAATAATAGACAATGACGCATTACTTGAGAGTAATCCAGACCTTACTCCAGACGCATGCAATGTCATAACAAATTCAGCCCTATCACATGTAATATCCACTCTAAAGAACTCGTCATTACCACTTCAAACAAGCATACTTTCGACCAGCAAAGACATTTCAGATGTGGAAACATCTCTTAGAGATTCAATCAAGATGCTATACGAAGATGTATCAGCAAAAAGCATCAAGAATACTCTAATGTATGTAGTAGGTGGAAACAAGGTTCCAATAGGAGTTCTAAATTCAATGGTAAATACAATAAGTGGAATTTTTGGAAATGACAGTACTAGAGTTAGCATGTCAGTGACTGCAGGTGAAAATTCTAAAGTTGTGTTACTTACTTCAATTGAAGGTGAAACACGCTTTGATAGATATGACCCACTTGGTTTCATACCAAAAGACAATGTCCTTGATTGGGACGAACCAGATGCAAGTGTAAAGATTGATCTTAATCTAGATCAAATAGAATAGATTCTGATTCAAAGTAATTAAAACAATTTATTACAAATAGAACTAATTAGTTTTTTACAAGTTTATTCTTTCTTTGATTTCTTTTCTTCTACTTTCTTTGGTGTCTCAGCTGGTTTCTTTTCTTCTACTTTCTTTTCATCTTTCTTTGTACCTTTAGATTTCTTATCTCCCTTCTTTGGCTTGCCTTCAGATTTTTTATCTCCCTTCTTGGATGTCTCTTCTGCTGTCTTTTCTTCTTGATACTTTGAAACTACAACATTACCATCATCTTTTGTAATCTTGACTCTGATCTTTCTTGGAGGATGTCTAATACCGCGCGCCCAAACCAAATGACTTACTTCTTCTTCAATTTTGACGTTCTCAGATTTCATATGTTTTGTTGCAAATTCACGAATCATGTTGATTGCTCTCTTTGCTCTCTGGTTATTTGGAGACAAGAGTACTTTTCCAAGATTAATAGTGTAAATTCTTTCTAATGATTCAGTAGACAATTATCCCACACTCACATCAGTTCGGCGCCACGCTCTCTTCTTAGGATTGGTTCTCACTCTACGTTTTGTCCTAACTATTATCCAAGCTGGTACAGATGAATTCTGTTTTACTTTTTTCATCAATCTGTTCTTTCTCGGAGTCGACTTACGGGCAGCCATAAAAATTTGACATTTCAACCTCTTTTTAAATGAATCTCAGAAATATCGGGTAAACTATGACGATATCTTGGCAAGTATCTGTTTTAGCATTCTTGCAGATGCTCCCCAAATCAAATGATCTTGGAATTTGAAAGTATACATCTCCAAAATAGATGTGTGAGAAGGATCTTTATCATTTTCAATTGTTTTAAGAAATGAAAAAAAAGGTATTCTCAAGACTGATTCAATCTCAGAATTTGGTACAATAGATGGCAATTCATCAAGCATTACAATAAATGGAATTATTGTAAAACCAGAATTTAGAGTTGTTACTGGTTTTAGTTGGCCAATTACCGTAGACCGTGAAATTTCTATACCCAACTCTTCCCTTGCTTCTCTAATTGCAGTTCCCAATAGATCTCCATCTGCCTTTTCCCATGTACCTCCAGGAAATGAAATTTCGCCAGCATGATGATTCATTGTTTTAGGTCTTTCAGTCATCAATAACATGGGTTCATTTCCAAAGATAATTATCATAACTGCTGCAAGTTTACTGTTAGAATCGCCTTGTACCTCCGATATTATTGAATTTGTCAATATCTGTTTTAGATTTTCAACATTCAATATTCTATTAATGTAAGAATTGATTATTGTCTGTTATGTTTACATGTAATAACAAATCTAGAGAGTAAAATATTCTGCTTCTGGATGATGAACTACTATAGCGGCCGTTGATTGTTCTGGAATTATTTGTCCTGCCTCTGTTAGTGTCATGCCAGATCTTTGTGGTTCCAACAACTTCCATACAATATGATGCTGTGACACATCAGGACAGCTAGGATACCCCCAACTGTATCTAAGACCTTTTTTATCCCCAATCTTGAGATCTTCTCTTATCTTCTGATTAATCCATTCAGCCATTGCCTCTGCCGTTTCTACTGCCATACCATGCAAGTAATAGGCATCAGTGTACCTGTCTTCTTTATTCCACTTGTCTATCAAGTCAGAGGTTTTGGTACCTACAGTAACTGCTTGGAATACAACCACGTCATCTTTACCAAAATAATCAGTAAGACAGAGATGTTTAGATTTTGAAGAGCGTGGAAAATCAAATACCAATTTTTCTCCGCTTGGATGTTCTACAGATAACTTGCCATTCTCATTATGACATCTAAAGTAGCCATATACTGCTCGCGGCTCAAACAGTTTTTCTTCCAGTATTCTCCTTTTCCATTCTTCAAATAATACTTCATGTTCTTCTTCAGATTCTTTGGCAGATTGTCCTCTAACTCCCCAAGACAAAACAAACAGTGATTTTTTGTTAAGATATTTCCAAACCTCTTTCAAGTCAATATCTTTTGGTTCTAGCCTAATTGGAGTGTTAAATTGAGGTGGAATAGGAGCTGTTACAGGGATAATTCCACTGTGTACAAACTCTTGCACTTCTTGTTTTTCAAAGACTGGCTCTTTCCACTTTACAATTTTTTCTTGCCACTCTTGGACAAATTTTTGTTTTTCAGATGAGACAAGCTTATCCATCATTTTCAATCCATCAAACATGGTCTTACAATAAAAGACACCTGGGGTATAGAGTCCTCCCTCCTTTGCCACTCTATTGATGTAATTAGTATTAATTGCAGCGCCGCCACAAAGTACAGGAATATTCATGTTGTTCTTTCTTGCATGTTCTACAAAATATTGCATTTGTTTTGATGTTGATACCAAAAGTGCAGACAGTCCAATAGCATCAGCATTTACTTCTTCTATTTTTTCCAAGAACTTTTGTAGCGGAACTTGTTTTCCAAGATCATATACTGTATATCCATTATTTTCAAATATGGTTTTTACAAGATTCTTTCCAATATCGTGTACATCGCCATAAACGGTTCCAAGAACTAGTTTTCCTTTACTGGTTCCTTCTTCTTTTAAGAGATATTTTTCAAGTTCTGTAACAGATGTCTTCATGCATTCTGCAGATTTTAGTACAAATGGAAGAATTAATTCTCCAGAGCCAAACTTGTCTCCAACCTCCTTCATTGCAGGCAGAAGATCCTCGTTTAGTGTCAAAATAGCAGCCTGGTGAGTCACGTCTTTTGGAGCATCAATTACAATCTTGCCATCTTTTTCTACCAGATTAAATTTTGCAGAAATCTTTTCGGCTATTGCACTTACGACATCATTTTCTATTCCATCTTTTAGTCTATTTACTATTCTAAAGTTTGATCTTTTTCCTGCTGGCCATGTAGGATCAACATCTACTTTTTTTGCCGCTACTTGGGTTGTACCCTTCGAACTTTCAAAATATGTAATAAAGTCAGCAAGTGCATTTGGATGTTTGTTAAATATTAGATCCTCTGAAAGTTTTTTCTCTTTTTCATCGATTTCAGTATAAGGTATGACATCCTTTGGATTGATTATGACTGTATCCAGTCCATATTTTACTGCATGATACAAAAATACCGCATTAAGGATTTTTCTTGCACCTGCTGCTAAACCAAAACTAACATTACTTAGTCCAAGAGTTGTAAATGAGTTTGGAAATTTTTGTTTTACAAGACGAATTCCTTCCAGAGTATTTTTCCCAGCATCTAGGAATTCAGCCTCTCCGGTAGCCAAGGTAAATGTCAAGACATCAAAAATGAAATGCTCTTCAGTTAGTCCATATTTTTTTCCAGTTTCAACCAATAATTCTGCAGTCTCTAGCTTTTCTTGAGGAGTCTTTGCCATTCCCTTGGGTCCAATGCACATGGCAACAGCTGGAACGCCATACTTTACCATCAACGGAGCAAGCAAATGAAATCTACTTCCATCACCTTCCAAATTTATTGAGTTTATGATAGGTTTTCCAGGAATTTGTTCAAGTGCAGTTGCAATTACTTTGGGTTCGGTGGAATCAATAACAAGTGGTGCATCAATTTCCAAGCTAAGCATTTTTACAAGTTTTTTCATAAATTCAAGTTCGTCTGAGCGTTCAGTTGTTGCAACACAGACATCAAGACAATGGGCTCCGTCATCTACCTGGTCTCTTGCAAGTTTTACCAGTTCCTCAAAATTATCATTTAAGACATATTCCTTTGCCTTTTTGGAGCCTTGGGCGTTTAGCCTCTCTCCAATTATCAGAGGAGCAGGATTTTGTCTAAGATCTACTGCTTTTAATGCAGAACTAATTCTCGGAGTTTTCAACAATGTTGTTCTCAATCACTTTTTCTAAATACCTAGCGGTTATTTTCTGTCGCCTTTTCGTCAATTACTTTACGTAACAGAGAGATGTGGTCAACGTTTGTTCCACAACATCCTCCAATTATTCGCACCTTTGGATACTGTGATAAAAAATCAGTCATCACTTTTGCCATCTCAGGTGGAGCCATTTTGTATACTGCTCTTCCCCCTTGATTTTCTGGCATTCCAGCATTTGGTACAACAAGTAATGGCAATTCATTTTGCTCGTTGAGCCATTGTACACTAGGAATCATTTCGTTTGGCCCAGTGGAGCAGTTTAATCCAAAAACATCAATTCCCATCTCAGAGACTGTAGTATATGCAGCTTGAATGCTCGTACCAAGAAGCATCTTACCATATTTATCTAATGTAACATTTGCAATAATTGGAACTTTCCTACCAGTTTTTTTAAATGCGTTATGACAGGCTTCAATTGCAAGTTTTACTTCCAAAATATCCTGACTTGTTTCAATTAAAAGTGCATCAACTCCTCCAAGAATTAGACCCTCTGCTTGGATCTCAAATGCTTCTCTAATTTCATCTAGTTTTATTTGTCCAAGCGATGGATCATTTGAGCTTGGAAGAAAACCAGTTGGACCCATCGAACCAATTACATATCTAGGCTTGTCTGTAAATTCTTTAGTTACTTCAACTGCAATCTCGGTAATCTTTTTGTTATATTCAAGTGTCTGGTCACCATAACCATATTCTTCTAACTTTAGCTTGTTTGAACCAAATGTGTTAGTCTCAATACAATCTGCTCCTGCACGTAAGTATGATCTGTGAATATTCTTAATCCACTCTGGTCTTGTAAATGACAATCCGTCGTTGAATCCTTCTTTACCATCTGGAAAGTCTTCTGGTTCTGGGTTTAGTTTCTGAATCTCTGTTCCCATTGCACCATCAAAAAGTACAACCTTTTGTTTCATCAATTGATCTAAAGGAATTTTTCCAGTCAAGTACAACTCAGATGTGTTATCAACGATTTAATTCTGTTTTGTTTTAATGCCAATTATCTTCAAAGGTTATAATCAGGTAGTCAGGAAAGTCAATTATGACCATAATCTATGAGATAAACCCTCCAAAGGTTATTCAGGATACCATTTTGTCTCATGACCAGTTATCCGAGTCGGTTGAAAAACTAAAGGAACGAGCTGGAAAAATTGGTCAGGCATGTGATGGAATTCATCTGACTGATTCAGTACTTGGAATTCCCCGTGTCTCACCTATCACTGCTGGATTTTTCATAAGAAATTCCAACAACAAAATAAGAATAACTGCAAGTATTCGAGTAAGGGATAGAAACCTAACTTCAATTACACAGACCATATGTGATGCCATTTTACTAGACTTGAATGGAGTTCTAGTACTCAAAGGCGATTCACCTCCAGTAGGTCCAACAGATTCTGGACTTGTTCCAAGTGATGTTGTAAAACAATTCAATGAACAAGGTTTTGGAAAAAGAATTGACATGTATTTGTCCATTTCAAGTAATCCCGATTTTGAAAAGATACATAAAAAAATAGAGGCTCAGCCAAAAGGATTTGTGACTCAGGTCATAAGTTCAATTGATCAAGTCACAAGAATGGTAGACAAACTAAAACCACAAGGATTTAGGATAATCCCTTGCGTGTTAGTATCATCGGAGAAGAATCTAAAATCTGCTCAAATGTTAAAGCTAGACTGGTCAGAATACAGTAAAGACTTGGCAGGATTTGTAAAACACGTAGACAAGATTGCGGGAAATGTACTGATAAGCTCTCCAAATGACTTTGCTGGCGCATTAGATCTTTTGCACAAATTAAAGTAATTTTCTAATATCATGTGTGACAAAGATGAAAATCAATACCTAGCTTAAAATTAAAGATTGACATCCAAGAGAGTATTATAACATGAGATTACTTGTTACAATTTCCATATTTGCAGCATTGATTGGACTAGGAATCGTTTCATTTCATCCAGCTTCAGCAAATGTCTGGATTCCAGATAATGAGTTTCTAGGATATTACGATTCTAATGGAATGTATACAGTTGTAGGTGCGGTAAAAAATACAGAGAAGGGCCCAATAATTCCTTCAATTATAATTAATGTAAAGGACGGAGATAGAGAAATTGTAGACAACTTTACTTTGTCAATTGTAGATTCGCAAAAAGATATTCCATTTAAGATCAAAATACCTGAAGTGCAAGGCAATAATGCAATTCTTGAAAAACCCGAGGTCAGTTTTATCACATCAAGTAATAATGCACAAAGCATTGATGTAATCTATGATAGAACTTTGATAAAACACCCAGATGGTCATACTTCGGGTTTTATTTTGAACAATGACACTTCTCCTGCCTACGGAGTACGAGTTTATGCAGTAATCTACGGCAAGGACGGAAAGGTCTTGGATACGGGTAAAAGCATTGAGATAATTGAAAAAATTGAACCAGGTCAAAAGATTGCATTTTCTATATATCCAGATTCTCAGCACGCCTCAAAGGTTAGCTACTATAGTTGCTTCGCACTTGGTGAAGATCCAACTCAGACAGTCAAATTACAAAGAAATGGTCAGCCATACTATGTCACTTATGTGTCATCAGGATATGTAAATGACGCAAAATTTGATGATTTTTCCCAGAGTCTTAGTTTTACCATAAGATATCCATTCCCAGATAAAGGATTTGTAAATTTTATGATTCCTGAAGAATCAAGTGATCAAAAATATACAGTAACTGCAGATGGAAAGCAAATAGATTTTCTTCAGAGTAAAGACCCTGATGGATATTGGCATGTTGCATTTAATCTTGGACCACAGTCTACAACGCATGCCATAATTTCGGGATTTGCAAAACCAAGTATGATTCCTGAATTTCCAGCAGATAGTAGAGGCATCCTGTTAGTAACAATACCAATTGTAGCAGCTATAATCAGCATTATAATCTGGAAAAAAAAGAAAGACTAGGAAATAGTGGAAAGATTTTGTTCTTGTAACACTTTGTTGAGAATTGTCAAATCAAATATGTTGGACAGATCTGGTTTCTTGTCTCCCAGAAAACCTAGACTGTATGCGTCGTTAGCAGATTTGTTAATAGATGACTTTACAGGATCATAGGTAATCTCCATTCTAGACAAGGCCTGGGAAATTACATCGTTTGGAATTGTTTTCCCAGTTAATTTCTGTACTTGCTCGTTGAAACTTTTGATGGCATCGTCCTTGTTATTTTTAATCCAGATTGTTTCTTTTACATGTGCTTCCAGAAGTTTTTGTATCACACCAGGATGACTGTTCAAGTAATCAGTTCTTGCAACTATCAGAGCTGTTGCAAATTCTCCATTTGGCCACAAGTCTCTTTCATCAAGAAAGATCTTTCCGTTCGCTTGTTTGGCAAGTATAGTTCCCCATGGCTCTGGAACCCATGCACCATCAATGTCTTTTTTGATCATCATGGTAACGATATCAGCAGTTTTTGCTGGAATTATTGTTACAGAACCACCATTTTCAGATGTCTTATAGCCATTTTTTAACAGATAAGATCTCAATGCAACATCTTGGGTATTACCTAGTTGAGGTGAGGCAAATTTTTTGCCCGTAAAGTCATGTACATCATTAATTCCAGAATCATTTCTAATTACAAAAACTGCACCGCCACTTGAGGCGCCAGATATTATTCTGAGTGCTTGGCCATCACTTTTTAGATATCCATTGATTGCAGGATTTGGTCCTACATATGCCACATCAATTCTATTTGCAACTAGTGCTTCTACTGCAGATGGACCTGCATTGAATACCTGGGATTCAATCTTAACATTGCCTAGACTATTTTGAAAATCTCCATTACCAATTCCTATTACCGCTTGAATGTGATTTATGTTGGCAAAATATCCAATTCTCAGAACATCGGATGAAGTATTCTCAGAATGTATTGATCTAACATCATAATGCGTTGTTAATGAAATTATTATTACTGACATAATGATTCCTGCCGCAATTGTAAACTTTATTCCCGGGTTCATCATCACATCACTATCTATGATAATCTAATCCCCATTTTCTGCGGATTCTATCTTCCATCTTGTGTAAAAGGAATCTGTCAACCAGCAAACCAATAACAAAAATTGTAACCATACTTGCAATTACCTGACTCATATCCAAAAATTCTCTTCCAACAGATAGAATATGCCCAAGACCCACAATTGACATCAATATCTCTGCACCAATTATGGCATGCCATGCAAATGACCATGCTTGTCTTAGACCAATTATCAAAGACGGGGTGGCAGCAGGAATTGTAACGTATCTAAATAATGAAAAACCCTTTGCCCCAATATTTTTTGCGGCGTCAAGATAGATTGAAGGTATGTTTCTGATACTACTATATGTTGAAATCATTATCGAGAAAATTGAACTCATTATTACAACAAACATTATTCCAAATTCATTGAAACCTATGAGTAGAATCGAGAATGGTACCCAAGCAATACTAGGAAAAGAAAGTAGACCTGCTGAAAACGAGTTCAAAGTCTTTCCAAAGCCCTTGAATTTTACCATTGCAAATCCAATTAATGTTCCAAGAGTAATAGAAATTGCAAAAGCCCCAAGTAATCGCCCAATGGTTATACCTATACTTTGAGATAGCGAACCATTCCAGATTATCTTGGCAAATGTCTCAGCAACCATAAATGGAGAGGGAAGAGAAATCGTTGGCCATATTCCAAGCATAAATACAATTTGCCAAATGCCAGTGAATACAGCTATTAGTAGTGCAGCATTTGCGGCATCATCAAAATTTCTATGAGATTTTTTTAATTGAATATCTTTGGTCATTGTATCTCATCCTTTGATTGTGCAATGACTTCACTTTTTAGTTCGTCAAGAATTTGATGATAATATTTTTGAAGATTTTCATCTTCTGCCAGTCGTGGTCTGCGATAATCAATTATTACTTCCTTTTTAATTTTAGATGGTCTATTTTTGAAAATCTCAACTTTATTTCCAAGTATTACAGATTCTGAAATATTATGTGTTACAAATATGATAGTCTTCTTTGTTCTTTCCCAAATTAATTGCAATTCAACTAGTAACAAATCTCTTGTTTGAGAATCAAGTGCGGCAAAAGGTTCATCCATTAAAAGAATCTCAGGATCCATTGCAAGAGCTCTTGCTATTGCAACTCTTTGTTTCATTCCAGTTGAAAGCTGATATGTGTACGAGTCTGCAAATTTTGTAAGCTGCATCATATCCAAATATCTCTGAGATATCTCTCGTCGTTCACCTTGTGGAATACCTGCTATCTTCAATCCAAATTCTATATTGTCAATTACTTTGAGCCATGGAAATAGTGCACCTTCTTGAAACACCATAGTTCTGTCAGGACCAGGGGTAGAGATTGGTTTTCCATTTAGAAGTATTTCTCCAGAATCTGGTGTTTCAAGTCCTGCCACAATATTTAGAAAAGTAGATTTTCCACATCCAGACGGTCCAACTATACATACAAAGTCACCTTCCTCCACATTCAGATCAATACCATCTAAAGCAGTAACAGAATTTCCATTATGATCAAAGTGTTTTACAATATTTTTGGCTTGAAGTTTGGTCATTTTTTAAAATCTACCTTGATAATTACGAACAGTTGCAACTATGACTCCCGTATAGGGTACGAATTTCATATAACAGCGTTATAATTTATTGGTTAAATAGTGATCGAATTTTAGCTTGGACTAATTTGCTTTATGAGATAAATTAAAAATTAATTTTTCACATTTTGTAGAAAATAAAATCGATCTATTGACTGATCATAAAAGATAAATGCTAAAATCTGAACACACAAAACCTCAATGAAAGGAAAGGCAATTCTAGCTTTCTCTGGTGGACTTGATACCTCGGTTGTCATAAAATATCTCCAAGAAAAACATAATCTTGATGTTGTAACAGTTACTGTCGATGTCGGTCAAGAAGACAATCTCAAAAAGATTTCGGCCAAAGCAAAAAGCCTAGGTGTACTAAATCACTACAACATTGATGCACGTCAAGAATTTGTAGATAATTTCATTTTTCCATCAATTAAAGCAAATGCACTGTACCAAAAGAAATACTGTCTTGCAACTGCTCTTGCACGACCATTAATTGCACAAAAAGTAGTAGAAGTTGCAAAAAAAGAAAATGCAACAGCATTAGCTCATGGTTGCACAGGTAAAGGAAATGACCAAGTAAGATTTGACGTAACATATCGTTCCGGTTCTAATCTGCCCATAATTGCACCAATACGCGATCTGAATCTAACACGTGATGTAGAGCTAAAGTATGCACAAAAACACAAGATTCCAATTGATACAGCTGCCAAAAGATTTAGCATCGATCAAAACTTGTGGGGAAGAGCTATCGAAGGTGGAGAGATGGAAGATGCATTTTCTGAACCGCCAGATGATGCGTTCATCTGGGTCAAGACAAAAAATTTACCAGATAAACCACAATACTTGGAAATAAAATTTGATAATGGAATACCTGTTGCGGCAGATGGAAAACGCATGAAATCTATTGAATTAATCAGATACATCAACAAAAAAGCAGGTGCAAATGGAGTAGGAATTGTAGACCATATTGAAGACAGAGTAGTAGGAATAAAATCAAGAGAAGTCTATGAGACACCAGGTGCCTCATGCATAATTGAGGCACACACTGATCTTGAAAAGATGGTTCTAACTAAACATGAATTAAAATTCAAAACAATGGTTGATGCAGAATGGGCTTGGTTAGCATATTCTGGATTATGGCAAGATCCATTGAAAACGGATTTAGATATGTTTATCAATGCTACTCAGAAGAGGGTTAGCGGAACTGTCAAGCTCAAAATGTTCAAAGGAAGTCTCAGAGTTGTTGGAAGAAAATCCGAATATTCATTGTATAGCCATGATTTGGCAACATATGGAGCCGGTTCTACTTTTGACCAAACTCTCGGAAAAGGATTCGTTGAGCTATGGGGACTACAATCAACAGAAGCTAATAAATTACTAAAAAAGAGGTGAAATGATCAAATATGAATTGTCCAGAATGTGATGCAATAATAAAAATTCCAGATGACGCAAGTGTTGGAGAGATAGTCTCTTGTCCTGATTGTGGAGGAGATTTTGAGATTGCTTCCAAAAACGGCGCCGCATGTGAATTAAAGCATGCTGAGAAAGTAGGCGAAGATTGGGGAGAGTAAATGCCCAAAGTTCGAATCGTGTTCGATAGAGTAAGACCAGAGGAGAAGATGCTCGAGCAAAAAGCAATCGAGCTTGGACATGATACGAAGATGATTGATGCAAAAACTACCCAGTTTACCACCGAAAGTAAAAAAAGCGATTATGATTTCGGAGATGTCGTTTTAGAAAGATGTGTCAGTTACTTTCGTGGTCTTCATTTTACAGCAGCTCTTGAATTTTTAGACATCCCAGTACTAAACAGAACCGAGGTTGCAAATAATTGTGGAAACAAGATGTTAACCTCGCTTCTCTTAAAGAAACACACTGTGCCAACTCCCAAAACATACTTTTCTTTCTCATCAGATGCAGCCGTAGAAACATTAGAGAAAGAAGGATACCCATTAGTGATAAAACCAATAATAGGTAGTTGGGGAAGAGGCGTAGTACCCTTACGAGACAGAGAGACAGCAGATGCGATAATCGAAGTCCGAGAACTAAATGATGGACCATTAGACAGAATTTACTATTTGCAAGAGATGGTAAATCGTCCACCAAGAGATATCCGTGCCATATCAGTAGGAGACCAGTTGATTGCTGCAATGTACAGAACCTCAACTGGTGGCTTTAAAACAAACATTGCTCTAGGTGCAGAACCAATTGCATGTGATATAACAAAGGAACTGGAGGACATTTGTATGAAGGCATCCAAGGCTGTAGGAGGAGGAATTTTAGGTATTGATGTAATGGAAGACGAAAAACGAGGATTTGTCGTTCATGAAGTAAATAATACGGTAGAATTCAAGGGAATGGTAAAAGTTGCCAAAAAAAACATTCCAAAAGAAATGATCGACTATGCAATAAGATATGCCAAACGATAATCGCAACAGTTGAAAAAAATTTTAGAGTTTAAATTATACTATGTTATGGTAGGAAAGTATCTATGAAAGTAGGTGTAGTTGGAGCATCGGGATATGTCGGAGGAGAAATTCTCAGATTACTTGTCAGTCACCCACATGCAGAAATTGCAATGGTTACTTCAAGACAATACGCTGGAGAATACATATCACGAATTCAACCAGCTTTGAAGGGATTTACTGATTTAACATTTTCAGAACTTGATTATGATAAACTAACAGACAAGTGTGATCTAGTATTTACTGCAGTACCGCATGGAACTGCAGTTGACATTGTAAAAGAACTATACGATAGAGGAATGAAAGTAATTGATTTGAGTGCAGATTACAGATTGCACAATCCTGCCGATTATGACAAGTGGTATGGTTGGAAACACACACATCCAGAACTATTATCAAAGTCAGTCTTTGGAGTTCCAGAACTTCATAGAGAAGAGATCAAAAAATCTCAGATAGTATCATGTCCTGGTTGCATGGCAGTAACATCAATACTTGGATTATATCCTTTAATCAAAAGGAATCTTATCGATACTGAACACATCATAGTAGATTCAAAGATTGGTTCCTCAGGTGCAGGTGCAGGAACTCTTTCAGGAACACATCATGCCATGAGGTCAGGTGTAATCAGACCATACAAGCCAGCAAAACATAGACACACCGGAGAGATTGAACAGGAATTATCTCAAGCAGCTGGAAGTAAAATTAAAGTATCAATGAGTCCTCATGCAGTAGATATTGTAAGAGGAATTTTATGTACAAACCATGTATTTCTCAAACAGCCATTAACCGAGATGGACTTGTGGAAGATATATCGTGAACAATATCAAAACGAGAGATTCGTAAGATTAATCCGTGATAAGAAAGGATTTTATAAATTCCCAGATCCAAAGTTTGTCGTAGGCTCTAACTTTTGCGACGTAGGATTTGATATTGACGAAGATAATAACAGAGTTGTTGTTCTTTCAGCATCAGACAACCTTATGAAAGGTGCCGCAGGTTCTGCCATTCAAAACATGAATGTTATGGCAGGATTCAACGAGTCGGAAGGAATTGCCCAGACTCCGCTAACTCCTGTGTAAAAAAATGATTACAATAAAAATAGGAGGAAGTGTGGTAGATGGTCTTCATCCTAGTACTATAACAGACTTGAAAAAAATTTCAGAAAAAGAGAAAGTAATTTTGGTACATGGCGGAGGAAAAGAGGTAACAAAAATTTCTGAGGCCTTGGGAAAAGAACAAAAATTTATTGTATCCCCGGGCGGAATCAAAAGTAGATACACTGACAAAGAGACTGCTGAGATATTTACAATGGTCATGTCTGGGAAGATAAATAAAATGATAGTTGGGATGCTACAAAAACATGGAATTAATGCAGTAGGTCTTTCAGGAGTAGACGGAAAGATAATTCAAGCAGAAAGAAAAAAGAAACTAATTGTCATGAATGAAAAGGGACGTAAAATGGTAATAGATGGTGGATATACAGGAAAGATAAAGGATGTGAATGCAGAATTGATTCGTTCAATTTTAGACCAGGGATATGTTCCAGTAATATCACCAATAGCAATTAGCGAAGAATGTGATTTTCTCAATGTTGATGGAGACAGAGCTGCTGCATACGTAGCAGGCAAGATGCATTCAGATAAGATATTATTTTTAACAAATGTAGATGGATTACTAATGGATGAGAAGCTAGTTGAAAAATTATCTCTTGCCGAGGCAAAGGAAATCTTGCCAAAGATTGGATTTGGAATGGAAAAAAAGATACTTGCAGCAACAGAGGCATTAGAGATGGGAGTAAAAGAGGCATTAATTGCAAACGGTAAAAAAGAAAACCCAATATCAGCAGCCATATCTCATGACAAATGTACGGTGATATCAAAATGACAGAAGATCAATACATGGGAAATATTTACCAGAGATTTCCTGTAACAATAGAACGCGGATTAGGAGCTCATGTATGGGATGCAGATGGAAAAGAATACATCGATTGCATGGGCGGATATGGAGTTGCACTAGTTGGTCACTGTAATCCCAGAGTAGTAAAAGCAATCAAGGCTCAACTTGACAAAATCATTACAGTACATAGCTCACTATACAACAAGACAAGAGAAGAATTTCTTGAAAAACTGATAAAAATTTCTCCAAAGAGTCTCAGTCAAGTCTATCTAAATAACAGTGGAGCAGAAGCAGTAGAAGCTGCAATCAAGTTTGCTCGCAAGTTTACTGGAAAGAAGAAGATGGTTGCAATGAACGGATCATATCATGGAAAATCCCTAGGTGCACTATCAGTTACATTTAATCAAAAATATCGTAAAGCCTTTGAGCCACTTGTTGATACGGTTCAATTTTCATCATACGGCGATATTGAAGCATTAAGAAATACAGTAGATTCAGATACTGCAATGGTAATCTTGGAGCCAATCCAAGGTGAAAGTGGAATCATTGTAGCACCAGATGGATTTTTGCAAGAAGTCAGAAAATTATGTGATGAAAAGGGAATTGTTCTAGTATTTGATGAAATTCAGGCAGGTCTTGGAAGAACTGGAAAGATGTGGGCAAGTGAGCACTGGAATACAGTACCAGATATCATGTGCCTTGCAAAAGGCATTGCAGGCGGTGTCCCTATGGGTGCAACTCTAGTAAGACCAGACATCTTGGCTACAATTAGCAAGGGAGAGCAATCATCAACATTTGGAGGCAACCCATTATCATGTGCGGCAGGAATTGGAGCAATTGATGCATTAACAGAAGACAAGCTAGTTGAGAATGCAGAAAAGAATGGAAAGATATTCAGAGATGGACTAGAAAGACTAAAAGAAAAACACAAAATAATTCGAGAGGTAAGAGGCAAGGGTTTGATGATAGGTGTTGAGATGAAGTTTGAAGTAAAGGACATACTATTTGATGGAATTGCAAATAATCTATTATTGCTTTATTCTGGTAAAAACATACTACGATTATTGCCGCCCCTGGTAATATCAGAGTCGGACATAAACAAGGCTTTAGAAACTTTAGATATGATAATAACAAAGGAGGAGAAGAGAAGAAATGTCTAGAGACAAAACAGATGAAACAATAATTGAGATGCTTAAAAAAGACTCTAGACAGTCGTTTGTAGAGATTGGTGAAAAACTAGGACTATCAGAATCTGCAGTAAGAAGAAGAGTTAAAAATTTAACAGATGGTGGAACAATCAAAAAATTTACTATCGAGACAGGTGATGCAAATTCTACTAGTGCAATAATTTTAATCTCAGTTGATTCATCAACTGACACATCCAAAGTATCTGCAAAACTTTCTAAACTAAATGGTGTGCACACGGTATTTGAGATAACAGGTCAATATGATATTGCTACCATAATCAGGGCTCCATCAATTACCGACATCAATGCATGCATAGACGAATTACGAAAGGTTCCTGGCGTATTTGATACAAATACTGTCATAATATTACGTACAGTCATATAAAACGAATTTCGTCATAGATATTCGAAAACCACCTAAAATCGTTTCAAAAACAACAAAATTAGACGAATTCTGTACGAATATGTTTATATTTGCAAAACTCAAAGAAAAATCAGATGGACGCAGCAAACTTTCATGCATACAAGTATAACGAGATGGGTGTCAAGCCAAAAAAAATTAGAATACTTGACAGTACTTTAAGAGAAGGAGAACAGCATCCAGGAGTCACTTTTTCAAACAAGCAGAGAATCCAGATTGCGTGGATGCTTGATTATTTTGGAGTTGATCAAATTGAAATTTCACCTGTTGTATCACCTGATCACAAGGAAGCTACAAAGACAATCATCAAACAGGGATTAAAGGCAGATATAGTTGCACATGTTCGTGCATTAAAAGCAGATGTGGATGTTGCAATTGATTGTGATGCAACATGGATGGCAACTTATCTTGGTATTTCTGAAATCCATATGAAAGACAAGCTAAGAATTACAAGAGAAGAGGCGTTACGAAGATCAGTTGAAACTGTAGAATATGCTAAAGCGCATGGCCTGAAGATGAGATTTACTGTAGAAGATGGATCTAGAGCAGACCCAGAATTTTTAATGCAAGTGATTAAAGCAATATCTGAAGCAGGTGTTGACAGGATAAGTTTGCCAGATACCGTTGGAATAATGAGACCAAATGGAATGTATAATTTTGTAAAGTCAATTCGTGATGAAATAGATACTCCACTTGATGTACACTGCCACAATGACATTGGACTTGCTTTGGCAAATTCATTAGCAGGATGTGATGGGGGTGCAGATCAGATTCATACAACAATTGATGGAATTGGAGAAAGAACTGGAATACCAGCACTTGCAGAGACTGCAGTTGCATTGACATACCTGTATAATTCCCCAAATAATTTTAGGCTAGACATGCTCATGGACCTCTCAAGATTAATCGAACAGTATACCACCATAATTCCATACGATTCAAAGCCAATTGTAGGTCCAACTGCTTACAAACACAAGGCAGGAACACACTTGGCTGCCATTTTAAGAAATCCTGCAGCATACGAGCCAATCGACCCCAAGGTAGTAGGAAACAGAAGAAGAATAGTATTTGGAGAACTTGCAGGAAAGAATGGTGCTGCATATCTCATGTCATTACTAGGCCTTGAGCAGAATGAAGAACATGCAAAATCAGTAGCAGCAGGTCTGAAGAACCTAAGAATGGGAGACCTTCTAGAGATACCCCTTGACGATAGACTCGAACAAAAGATAATTAATGTCAAAGAACTGAAGGAACAAACAGGAAAATAATATGAAATGTCTAGAATGTGATGCAAACATCAACCCTCCAAAGGATTCCATGGAAGGAGAGATAATAACTTGCCCAGATTGTGGTGCAAGTTTTGAACTTGTCAAAGGTTCTACCGGCTTAGATCTAAAACCAGCACAAACTGTTGGTGAGGACTGGGGCCAGTGAGCTCAGGTTTATCGATTCTCTACGATACCATCCGGTGGGAAGAAAAAGCACTCTTTGATGCCGCAAAAGAAAAAGGCATCGATGCAAAGATGGTTGACTGTAAGAATCTGTCCATTAGTTTAGATAAGAGTCCAGAAGATTATGGCACCGTAATACAAAGATGTGTTAGCTATTATCGCAGTCTTCATTCAACTGCAGCTCTTGAAGGAAAAGGAGTCAATGTAATTAATTCTTTGAACACTAGCATATTTGCAGGAAATAAATTATTTACTCACATGCTTTTGTTAAAAAAAGGAATACCCACACCATTTAGTGCAGTAGCATTTTCACAAGAGGCCGCATTAGAACTTCTTGAAAAGAAAGGATATCCAATGGTCATAAAACCAACAGTTGGTAGCTGGGGAAGAATGATTGCAATGCTAAAAGACAAAGAAGCTGCCGAGGCAATAATAGAAAGTAGAGAGTCCATGTATCCAATTTATCAAGTATATTATTTAGAGGAATTTGTCAATAGACCACCTCGAGATATCAGAGCCATAGTTGTAGGAGACAGAGTTGTTGCTGCAATTTACAGATATTCAGGAGAGACCCAGTGGAAGACAAACATGGCTCTTGGCGGCAGGGCAGAGGAGCTTAAAGTTACAAAAGAATTAGAAGATATTTGCATCAAGGCAAAAGAGGCAGTTTACGGACAGATTGTAGGAGTGGATCTTATGGAAAGTAAGGAAAATGGCCTTGTTGTTCACGAAGTTAACAATACAACGGAATACAAAAATACTGTCAGAGTTACTGGCGTAAATATACCAGCAATGATGATTGATTACGCAATGCAGTTGAGAAAATAGAAAAATGGACTCTTCGATTATAAACACACCAAGATATGCAGTAAAGACACTAGAGAAGGCTCTAAGGCTCTATACACCATCGCTTGCAGAAAAACCTCTTGCAGAATTTTTGGCAGACAAGTGTGATGATTTTGGATTTGAAGATGTTCGTATAGACGATGTAGGAAATTTAATTGCCACCAAAGGTTCTGGCTATCCAAGGATAATGCTATGTGGACATATGGATACTGTTCCAGGAAAAATAAAAGTAAGAAGTGAAAATGGATTTATCTATGGAAGAGGCGCATCTGATGCCAAGGCACCATTGATTGCAATGCTTCTTGCAACATCTTCCGTTCAGCCTGAGAACAATGGAACAATAACATTTGCAGCAGTGGTAGACGAAGAAGGAAATGCAACAGGAATCAAGAGCTTGGTGAAACAAAAACCCGCAATAGATTATGCAGTATTTGGAGAGCCAAGTGGAATTAAAAATATTACAATTGCATACAAGGGAAGAATTGCAATAAACTTGAGAGTAAATGTGGGTGATAGTGCACATGCTAGTGCACCATGGCTTGCAAAAAACGCAATTGAAGAATCATATATCTTTACAGCTGCACTA
Organism: Nitrosopumilales archaeon; assembly: GCA_025350175.1. Lineage (GTDB taxonomy): Archaea > Thermoproteota > Nitrososphaeria > Nitrososphaerales > Nitrosopumilaceae > Nitrosotalea. Next base: position 19,181 of record JANXYF010000008.1, read on the forward strand.
AAGAAATCATTAGAAGAAAAACAAGAAGGCATGGCAAAGAGCATGATGCTTACTTCATCTCTGACTGAAATCAAAGGAGGTACTAGTCACAATGTAACACCATTAGAGTGTGATGCAATAATGGATATCAGAATTCCTGTAAACATGAATTGTAAAATGGTTGGAGAAAGAATTGCAACTACAGTTCAAGATATAGCAAAAAAGCAAGGAGTCAATGCATTTTATTCTGTAATAGATGAGACAGAGCCATTTGAGGCGCCACACAACTCTCCACTTGTCAGAGCATTAACACTTGGAATTATGGATGTAGAAAAAGCAAGACCACAATTAATTCGAAAGACTGGTACTGGAGACATGAATATCATAGGAAATTCACTAAATATACCAGTTGTAACTTATGGCCCAGGAGATCCTCATGCATCACATACAATTGATGAAAGAGTATCAACTGATGAATTTCTAAGAAGTGTCGAGGTCTTCAAAAGGATGTTATCCCATCTGAAAAGATTGCACGAGTTCAAAAAGTCCTCCAGCTAAATCCTAAAACGAAGCTCAAAATATAGAATGAGTGGAGTTTTGTTTCATGTTATGGTTTGTGGGACTAGGCATATCAGGACTAGGCGGCATTAGTGCAAATGCAATACAGGTTCTAAAAAAGGCAGACATGACATACTTTGAAATTTTTACAAGTCCAATAGGAAAAGCAGAATTGTTAAAGATAAAAAAACTAGTCAGAGGAAAATTGACTATCGCCCCAAGATGGATGGTTGAAGACGGCAAAGCCATTTTGGCACTTGCTAAAAAGAAAAATGTAGTACTACTTGCTTATGGGGATCCATATGTAGCAACAACGCACCTAGAGCTAAGAACAAGAGCAGAGCAAGAAAAAATTAAGACAAAGACAATCCATGGAGCATCTGCAATTACATCCCTGATTGGAGAATGTGGGTTGCATCATTACAAGGTTGGAAGGCCTGTTACTATAATGAGAGAGTTGCCATCACTGAGTACTGTATACTATACAATTTATGAGAACATGGTCAAGGGAAGCCATAGTTTATTGATTTTAGAGTATGACAACAGTTCTAACTTTTTTTTAGATCCAAAAGATGCATTGACTAGCTTGCTAAAATCAGAAAACGGTGAGAGACGAAATGTAATTGACCAATCCACATTTGCCATAGTTGCATCAAGAATTGGTTCAAATAGTCAGGGCATAATATCTGGAAAATTATCTACACTTTTAAAAACGGACTTTGGCAAACCGCCACATACTATCATAATTCCCGGAAGGCTACATTTTACAGAACAAGATGCAATCAAGATATTTTCAAAGTGTTTGGATGAGCCGTTTGATAATTCGTCAAAGATTCAAAAAATATCAGACCAGATGTTATCAAAATATATTCCAAAGGCAAGAAAGGCACTAGAACAAGTTGTAAGTATGTTCAAAGACGACAAGGATCTCAAATCCGTAATAGAAAATGCCCAGTTGTATATCGATGATGCGGAGAAATTCCAGAAGGAAGGCAAGGAAGAACTTGCAGTGCTAAGTATTGGGTATGCTGAAGGTCTAATGGATGCCCTACGCCTCTCAAAAGGTATAGATCCCTGGGCATAGAGTTTATAGATAAATCAAATTGTAATAGTTTCGCTTTAGTGATAGATTTGGATGCATTTGATAAAGAAATAATCGCGGCCTTTTTTGTGTCAGCACTTTCAGGCGATACTGCCATTGATATCATACGAAAAAAACTTGCCCTCAATCCAGAATATATCGAAGAGCGAATCAAGTATCTTATAGATAATGGGTTTATTGAAGATAACAGAAAAAATCTTACAGAGCTTGGAAGAAATGCATTACGAATAGTTCTAGCAGGAGGAGTTTTCGATATCATCCACCCGGGACACATTCACACACTGAAGACAGCAAAAGATCTTGGCAATGTGCTAGTTGTTGTAATTGCAACAGACAAGACTGCACAAAAGATGAAGAATAGAATTCCACTACACAACATGGAGCTTCGTAGAGATTTGGTCAAAGCACTTGCAATGGTAGACTATGCGGTAGTTGGATATGAGGGAGATATCTTCAAGTCAGTTGAGACAATCAGGCCAAATATCATAGCACTTGGATATGATCAAGTCCATCAGGAAAAGTTTATCGTAGATGGTTGCAAAAAGATAGGAATCAATGTAACAATTGCCAGATTACAATCACCAATACCTGACATTAAAAGTTCTAAAATAGAAAATGACTATGGCAAGTCAATTTATGGAATTTAATCTCGATTAGATTTCATACTTACTGGAACTCGTATTGTTATTTTAGAACCAGTAGAAAGTTTTGCTACCTTTTTGATATTTGCTTTTGAGATCAATTCAATTATAGAATCATCGTGATGGGTGCGCTCCAATAAAATTAGTGCTACATCAATGTTGTTAACTTTGGCAGGATAGCATTTTACCCATCCATATGTTCTCTTTCCATCTGAGAAACCATCAACCATTATGGCATCATACGCATCAAGAGAACGTTTTGCCTCGATTGATTCCTTGTCTTTTAGTTTAACATTCAGAGTTCCTGGAAATGGAATGTATCCAAGCTTTGTCTTGAATTGTTTTGTATATCCTTTCATTGACATGTAATATGCCCCCTCACCCATACCAGAGCTGATAGTTCCCTTGAATTCAAGATATGCTGGAATTGATTCAAGGCTTGATTTTAGTACAGAAGATATTTTTATCATTTCGGCATGACCTTTGGTTGTTATTCTAACAGATACCTTTCGGCCACTACGCAATCTTTCCACATAGCCATTTGCCTCAAGCTCCATGAGATGTTTTGATGCAGCTTGCTGTGATTTACGAATACTTTTTCCTAAAGAAGATGTAGTTATTGGGACAAAATTATATCGTGCACCTTTGGTAAAAAGTTCTGCCAGAGTTAGAATATGTTGAATCTTTAGTTCTGACATTAATTTTATGCAACACCAAGCTCTGTAAATGTTTTGAGTACCAATCCATCAGTGGATTTTAGATTAGCCATTCTATGGCCAATTAGATACCCAATTCCAGCTTGTTTTGCAGAATCTACTAGTCTTTGTGTAATAATTCCGTCAAGTATTAGATACTTTATTCCAGATCCTGCAGCAAGTTTTCCTACAACTTCACTTACTGGTACCTTGAAGACTTGGTTTGTACCATCATCAAGCGCAATTGCTTCTAATGATTCATTGAGTTCTGAATAGATCTTTTTTACTAAATCAGCAATTGGTGCATCTTTTTCATCCTTGAGTGCAGGCTTGGCAGTCTCCTTTTTCATGTCTTCTGCAGTATCTTTTAGGATTTCTGCAATCTGTATAGGAGTCAATTCTTCAACCTCTACACCTTCTGGTGCTCTAAGTACAACATCTACGGTAACAAGAGATTTTAGCTCTTTTAGAATAAATCCGCCTGCTCTATCCCCATCAAGAAATGCTACCACCTTGGATTTTGAATCACAGAGTGATTTTATAGATTCATCAATTCTTGCACCCTCTATTGCAAGTGCGTTATCAAAACCAGCTCTTAGTAGATTTATCACATCTGCTCTGCCCTCTACAAGAATTATCCATGGTGAATCAAATACTCCAGAACCACATGCAAGTTTTTCTCTTCCAAAAGCTGCAATCTTTCCTGCAGAGCCAATATCAGACACATCCTTTAGCATCTCTTCACCTTCACTGATTGTCTTTGTAGACCACTTTTGGACGATATCCTTTGCCCTATCTACAATTTCTTTTTTCTTTGCAGTTCTAACATCATCAATAGCATCTAATTTGAAATGAGCCTGGAATGGACCGACTTTATCTATACTCTCTATTGCAGCTGCAATAAGCGCTGCTGTATTGATATCAGTACTCATAGGAATCAAGGCATCTCCCTTTGTTTGAGTAGACGATGCCGTAGTATTGACCTCTATTCGTCCTACCTTCGACATCTTCTGGAGTTCGTTCAGGTTCATCTCCGGGCCAAGCAGACCTTCTGTCTGGCCAAAAATTGCACCTATGATATCTGCTTTTTCAACTAATCCGTCGACTTCGAAGCTGAGCTTAACATGATACTTGACAATTCCTGTGTATACCAATTCATTATCCTCTTAATTTTTGATCAATTATTTTTCTTAATAGTTCGATATAAGTGCTTATTCGTTTTTCCTATAGATCAAACATGAATTGCATACATGGCGAGATCCTCTACATTTTTGACCCTTCCTTTAGTTACAATGGTGAGCTCTTTTCTGTATGAAAGATCGATTGTCACTCTGTGCTGAAGTTGCGAAATTATCCTTTTTGTGAGATATCTTCCTTTTCTGTCAGAATCTAGCAGTAGGATCAAATTCTTGTACTTTGGCATGCTGTCTGCAAATTTTACTAATCCCTTGAAGCTGTGAAATTGGCAAATCTTTCCATAATATCCTAATTTCTTCAAGGCATCCTCATCACGTTTTCCTTCAACAACCACTATACTAGTATGAGCAGAATTTAGAGACCGGACAAATTCTTGGACTCGGAATACATCTTGTAATTCTATATTCACAAACTTATTTACAAGGAATAGTATTAAGCAATTTTCAGATTACATGTCAAAATTTCTGGTGATTCAAAATACAAAGAACGAAGGTTTAGGAGTGCTAGGGGAACTATTACGAAAAGATGGGGCGGATGTCAAAACAGTCCTTGCAAAGAGTGAAGAAATACAAGACATCAAGCAGGATGCAACAATTATTCTGGGAGCTCCAGAGAGTGCAAATGACGATCTACCTTATCTGAAAAAAGAAGTGGAGTTGATTCGTAAATCAGTTGAGAAAAACATTCCAGTATTAGGCATATGTCTTGGGTCTCAGCTTATTGCAAAAGCGTTTGGTGCCAAAGTATACAAGGGACCAAAAAAAGAGATCGGGTTTTACAATGACATTGAATTTGATAATTCTGAAAAATCCAAGTTATTTAGAGGGATTAAGAGTCCTGCAATAGTATTTCATTGGCATGGCGATACGTTTGATCTGCCAGAAAATGCTATCAGACTGGCACACTCTAAAGACTATCAGAATCAGGCAATAAAGATTGGAAGTGCAGTTGGAGTACAATTTCATCTCGAAGTAGACGAGCCAACAATAAAACTATGGATTGAAAAATCAAGAAATGAACTAGACAATACTCCATACATTGACCCAGGTTTGATTGAAAAACAGATTCCCCAGTATATCGATATAGTCAAGAATAATCTTGAGATATTTTACAAAAACTTCAAGTCAGAGTTTAATCTTTGAGTAAATTCTAAACTGTAAAATCAATATCATAAAAATCCCGATTACAAGAGGCAAAAACAATGGAAACTCTGGAATGACCGTACTTCCAGTTATTTGTATAGTACCATTAGTACTAGGTCTTAATCCAATCCATGCATGAGTGTCATTTTCATGAAATACCGTAGTCAACAAATGATTTCCGTTAATATGAGCAGCATACTTTGCACCTAGCAGAATTTTTGGCATTACAACAGTAACAAAGGAATGCGATTTGCTAATTCGAAATTGACATGATGCGGAGGTCTGGTCAAATGTGTAATTTCCAATATCTGAAAGACTATCAATTTCTACTGGTAGAGTATAATTTTTCCAGTTATTCTATATGGCTGGGTAGTTGTATGCTTCTTCTTTATGTATGCCTTGAACACCTCGCTTAGCTTTGGAACTTTGACACTTATCATGGTGGGCATTATTCTGGCATCAAGAATAGCAGCACATTGGAATGAGAGTCTTGCTGAAGATATAATGAAATTTTTGCCATTTAATTTACTTTTTACACTTTTAATTAATCCAGTCTTAGATACTAACAAAATTCTTGGTTCGTTAGAACATTTTCCAGTAATACTACTTGAATTTACAATCTTTATCGCATTTACTAGCATTCTAAAAGGAATTTTAAGCAAAGGCGATTCTAAAATGACAAGAACAATTGAAACAAGCATTGGAATTATTGGAATAGCTGTTGGAGTATTTGTCAAGGCATACATATCTGATATAACATCCAGTTTTACTTTGCTCATTTCCCTATTTCTCATCATCCAGAGTATTGGATTTATTGCCACAGGAATTACTCAAAGTACCAAGTCAAAAGCAATTAGAATTCCAAAAATAATAATCGGAGCTAGTATTATGGCAGTTCTAATAGGAACATTCTTCGAATTCCATGATTTACCA
>JANXYF010000092.1 GCA_025350175.1 Nitrosopumilales archaeon
TCTTTTGAACCAGTAAAGGCAATACCATCAACTAGAGGACTCTCAAGTATTGTTTTTCCAACTATACCTCCAGACCCTGTTACAAAGTTAATTGTGGATGGTGGAAGCTTGTGATATATCGATTCAACAAACTTGAATGCAGATATTGGTGCATCACTTGATGGTTTTAGAACAATTGTATTTCCAGTAATTAGGGCACCGGATGTCATTCCAATTGCAATTGCAGAGGGAAAATTAAATGGAGATATGATTCCCCAAACTCCATAGGGTTTGAGAACACTATTTGTCTTCTCACCTGTAGTTGCATTTTTTGTCTCCCTTGAAAATCCAGCATTTATCTCAAGTTGGTCTGCATAAAATCTCATAAAGTCAATTGACTCGTCCAAGTCTCCCATGGATTCCAGCCTATTCTTTCCATTCTCAAAACAAAGAACTGCAGCAAGACTGAATTTATTTTTAGAAAACATATCGGCAACCTCTCGAAATATTTGGACTCTTTTTTGATATGGAGTAAGTGACCATTTGTTAAACGAGTCCTTGGCTGATTCAATTGCATGTAAAGTATCTTCTTTTGTCCCTATAGGAAAATGCCCTAGGATTAAATTTTTATCAGCAGGTGATCTTACTTGGAATTTATTATCGGAAAATATCTCCTTGCCACCTATTATCATAGGGTAACTTTTTCCAAAGTCTTTTCGTATCTCCTCTACAGCATTATCAAACTTTTTATGAAATTCATCAGTCGAATTATTATCTACAAATCTGCCCCATGTCTTCTCATTTTCAAACATGATACCATTACCAGATACTGTCATTAATTAGTTCGCTAAAAGTTGATTTTGTATTAACGGGAGGACAAACATAATTCAAACGCGAAACATTTTATCCGCGTAGGCAAAGGTGTCTTATGCTTAATACGGTATATCGTGACGCAATTAAGAAGCGAGAAGAGGCACGATCTATCTTCAAAGGTGAGAAATTTGATCAAATTATAAAAACAGCCAAAAAGAACTGGCTAGAATACACCCCCCAGAAAAAGGACTCGGACATAGCAGGAATAGACAGTAGTTATAACAGTACAAAATTTCAAGGACTAGAATTGTGGGTAGTAACTGGAGTATCGATAAAATCAGACGGCCAGATGATAACAGAGATTCACAATCAGGGATTAGGACAACCAACACCTGAGCTTGAGACTCAAGCAAGCAGGATGGAAGTAGAAGCTTGTATCAACTCTGTTGACAAGGCCGAACTTGTGATACTAGATGGTTCACTATATTCACAGTTTCTAACAAGACAGGCAGCGTTAGGAAGTTCAATCATTACGGCAATAAAAAAGAGAAACAATGTAATTTTCATATCAAAGACATCATCTGCAAGAAACCATTTTGAAAAACTCGGTTCAGTTGCAGGAGATATTTTTTATTACAACCACGCAGTCAAAATACCTGGCTTTAGTAAGATATTTGTAGATAACAGTTTAGGACCTGGTAAAGTGGTATCATATGTGTATGCAAGACTAAGAGATTCCACTCCTTTGATCAAGATTGAACTTTTAGGATCGGGTCATAATGAAAATGAAGTAAAATTATTACTTGACATGATAACAAAAAATAGTGTGGGTGGGTATCCATATTCATTAAAGCTTGCACATGAAAACTGTAAGATAACCAATTCAGATCTTGCAAGACTTGTTAGTCTATATGGACTTGGAAATGAAGTAGGATCAAGAGAGGTATTGAATTGACAATAGGTGTAGTAATCGGAGAATCAAGACCGACGGATGTTACGGCACAATCATCAAAGCCACTTTCAGTTGGAGAATATGTAATAATTGATTCACAGGATGGCCAAATTTTAGGCCTTGTTGAAAAATCAATGATATCAAGTGAAGCATTGACTGATGTTAGAAATTTTGACGAAGCTGTAGAAAGCAAGGAAGTTGCAGATATCAATTCAAGGGATAAAAATTACAAGGTAAAAATTGGAATACTAGGATTTTTAGATAAATTACAAAAGGGACAGATGATTTTGCCTGCAGTTCCCCCACTCCCAGGGACTTCGATAATTGAGGCTACCCAGAAGGATTTAGGCATGATATTTGGTCCTACAACAAGTGAATGGATTAGAATTGGTTCTCTTTTAAGAAATTCAACTATCGAGGCCAAGATAAACATCAACAAAATTGTATCAAGACACTTGGCCATACTTGCAATGACAGGCATGGGAAAAAGTAATCTAGTATCATTAATTGCAAGACATATCGGCTCATTAAACGGCACACTGATTATTTTTGATTACCATAATGATTATGAAAGCCTCGATGTCTCCAAGATAAATTACATGATGGCAAAAATAAATCCAAGATTATTGCCTGCAGACAAGCTAGCTGAAGTAATAGAACTTAGAGAAAATGCAGACAAGCAACAAAGAGTATTGCGTGAATCCCTTACAGAATCAGTAAAACAGTCAAAGGATTTCTGGCAATCATTAGAAGATAGCGTATCATCGTATGGACGAACAACAAAAGGCTATGCAGACAGTGCCAGTAGAGTATTAGATAAAATCGATGACGCAAAACACAGATTCTCAGACATACTTGATCCAGACTGTGGAGATCCTGTTGACTTGATAAAGGAAGGAAGAGTAAATGTTTTGAACATATCAGAGCTCAGTGAGCGACAAGCAAATGCAGGACTATCATATTATTTACAAGAATTATTACAACAAAGAAAAGATGCAGTGTGGGAAAGAAAAGGCAAGTCATCACATAAAAAAATCAACAAGTTTCTTTCTCCAATATTTGTCATAATAGAGGAAGCTCATGTCTTTATTCCAAAGGGCGAGCATACTGATACAAAATATTGGGCATCAAAGGTAGCAAGAGAGGGCCGTAAATTTGGAATTGGTCTTGGCGTTGTTTCACAAAGACCAAGAAATATCGATCCTAACGTACTAAGTCAGATGGGCTCTCTTGCAATAATGAAGATAGTTCAAGATGATGATCAACAACAAATTGCTTCTGCAGCAGAATCATTAAGTAAGGACCTGCTTTCACAGCTCTCATCATTAAACATTGGAGATGCCGTACTGATTGGTCAGTGGGTAAATTTGCCGTCAATAGTACACGTAGACGAGGTAAAAAGTAAGAAATCAGGTTCAGATTTAGACGCAGTCTCAGAATGGAGCCAGACAGACAAGTTCAAAGAGATTGCAAAGGAATCAACAAAATCTATGGTTCAAAAAGATTTGTTGCTAGATTGAGATGATCTTTTCACATATTTCTGACACGCACTTGGGTTTTGTTCAATACCATTCCGAAGAGCGAGAAAATGATGTGTACTTGGCATTCAATGAAGCAATTGATATATCGATAAAAGATCATGTGGATTTTGTCATACTTGCAGGAGACATATTTCATGTTCCAAACCCAAGTGGAAAAGCAATTGTTGTCTTAGCAAATGCACTAAAGCGTTTGAGACAGAATAACATAGATTCTTTTTTCATTCTAGGAGATCACGACATAAGCAGAATAAGAGCAACCCCCGTCCCTTTTGTATACCACAATTTGGATTTTTCAAAATATATCGGAAACGGAAAACCAATAATTTACAAAGATATTTTCATTGCAGGATTTGACAAACGTAGAAAGACAGAGATTGAAACATTTGAAGAAGATTTTGCAAGAGTTGATGCAGAGGCTAAAAAACATCAGGGACATAAAATATTGGTTTTGCATCAGGGAATTGCAGAAATTAACAAGTTTGCAGCTGAACTAAACTCTACAGACCTTCCAAAGAATTTCACATATTATGCAATGGGTCATCTTCATGATCAAGATTTGAAACGATTCTCACATTTAGGAGGCCCACTAGTATACCCAGGATCAATTGAACTTACATCAAGTGAGGGAATAAAGGAAACCCAAAAGGGATTCTACCAAGTAGATATTTCAAAACCAGAAGCCATCCCAACATGGATAAAACTTGACATCAGACCCCAGATGTCCATAAAAACTTCGATGAGTGACATCTCAAATGATGTAAACATACTTGCTGAAAAGATCAAATCATACACAAGAAAACCAATAGTAGAATTAAAAATTATAGGACAGATATCAGAACCAGGACTAGTCCAGTCTCATCTCTCAAAGTTGACAGATCTTACATTACGTTGCTTTTGGAAACACATCTCTACTGAGCAGGCAAGTGGCTCTGTCTTCATGAATAAACCGCTAAAAATAGAAGAAGAGATGCACAGGATTGCAAAAGAGATACTAGGTTCTGAAGAGATGGCAAATTTTGCCATAGATGAACTCTTACCATTATTATCCAGAGGAAATACTGACCAGGCAAGTCAGGCAGTCGACGAAAATTTTGAGCGATTCAAGAGGGGGATAAAAAATGTTACAGTCAGTTGAGCTTGTAAATTTTCTGTCACATGCGAATACTAAACTGACATTTGATAGAGGAGTTACAGTTTTTGTCGGACCAAACGGTGCTGGCAAGTCAAGCATCATAGATGCAATAACATTTGCATTATTTGGAGAGCACATAAGAAAATCAGTAAAGGGACTCTTGCGAAGAGGAAGTAGCCAGTCATATGCCAAAGTAGAATTTTCCATAGGAAATAGACAGTTTGAAGCTGTTCGTAAAATAGACACCAAGGGAACAGTTGCGGCACAACTATATGAAAAAATAAACAATGAACTTGTTCCACTTGCTGCCGGAGAAAGAAAACAATTTGGAGAATCAATGACAAAAACAATTGAATCTCTAATAGGATTAGA
>JANXYF010000083.1 GCA_025350175.1 Nitrosopumilales archaeon
AATGCGGCACCTACTGCTGCAATTGTTCCTAGTTGTGTTACCACACCACCAGAACCTGCCGTATAAACAGGAATAAAGTAGACATCTTGAGTTCCTATCCTGTAGAGAATATTATCACCTACTCTAGGAGTTCGCAACAAGGTTTGCAATTGCGCAAAATCTGAATCTCTTGCTAATGCTTCACGAACTGCAGATGGCCCCAAGAGTTTTGTCTTTGAATCAAGTGGAACTTGATAGAACTGCATCTTACCAAGATTCGGGATATCATTTTGTACAATCATGTAACCTGCCAAGTTTCTTCCCTGAGAACCTCGTAACTCTAGAGAGAGTAGACCAATGTAAGTAGATTTATCAAATCCTGGTGGTTTTTCTTCCACGTAATAAGTTCCAAGTCCATCAGGAACTTCATAGAAATCCTTTGCTTGAATGAATGTAGAAGTATCTGTTACATGGTAAATGTTGAACATGTCAACTTTCCAGTTAAAGAGGGCTTCTGGATATCTAAGTTGTTTGGCAAGCCATGAAGGCATTTCAACGAATTGATCTCCATATTTACTTGCAAACATATTTGTGAAAAAGTCATCGCCAGTTTTTATCAGAGTTACTTTACCATCATAAATATCAACCAAGGCATAACCTACCAATCTCAAATATGGATTACTGACTGACCATGGAACATTTTTCGTATCAAAACCTACAATCAATGGTACAAGCCAGTATGTTTTTTGCCCATCACTAACTGGAAGAATATCCAATTGTTTTCCAAATAGATCATACTGGAAATATGGGTATAATAGCTGCATTCTGTCATGTACGTCTCTGTATCTGATTATATGAATTGGTTCAGTAGGATATGATAAGAAAAAGTTTGGCTCAAATAATTGGCTTATTGGAGGTTTAACATCTATTCCTCCACTTCCATGATATGATGCATTATTTAGTTCGGCTGAGGTCTCCCTATTTTGTGGATAGGCAGCCCAAGTTTCTGAGAACAGTCCACCCTCTCCATAGTAAATCATTCTCTGTTTGAAGAAGGCATTACTATCAACAATTGTTCCATCATGGGCATTAAGTGTAAGAAAACCATTGTCAACGTGGGTGTATACAAGATGCTGATTATACCACTGATTCTCCAAGCTAACCGAAGATGGTAGTATTGGCTTCATTGATGCTGTCCAGTATAGAGTATCATTGAATCTTAGAATATCATTATTTTCAAAATCAACATATGGAATAAGACCAATCTCGGGCTTTAGTTTTGCAAATGCTGCATCCCAGTCCCATACCCTAATTTTGTCTAAAAGTACACTGTTCTGTGAGACATAATTAGGAATATCATTTGCTGAGACTGATCTTATCTTTGTTTCTTGAGGTACTACAGTTATCTGATCTAATTGTCCTAGGTAGCGGTTTACACCAATTTGTTCTGCTTTGTAAGGTCCAAGAAATTCAATTTTTCTTGCATCTGCAATACTGTTGTTAACCATCATTATTGAACCAGCAATTAAGGCAATTATTACCAAAGTGAGTACACGAATGTAGATATCGCGTTTTGAAGGAAGTATGATTACTCTAGACTTGAACTTGTCAACAAAGTAAAATGCGATGAGAGCAAACCCTGCTACCAGTGTACCTCCAATTGCATACCTTGTGTTGTAATCTATTTGGTCTGTGAAGAACATGTTTATTCCAACCCATATGATTCCAATTCCTATTATTGCCTCAATTGTGGCGATATAGTCTAGAAACTTTGGTTTACCTTTTGCTGCATCTTGGACATATTTGGTTACTAATCCTACAATATTGTGCAATCCAACATAGAGAACAAGTCGAAGACCAATTACAGCAAGAATTGGAGGAACAAGAATTGTCAGTGTTGGAATCATTGGTACAACATGTGTTAGAGCATATGATGGATCAGTAGGAGGTGTAACAAATGGAAGTGAGAATATATTCAAAACAGTTTTGATACCTAGATCATGATGTCCATCAATCAAATATGCTACAGCAAATCCAAACATGAGATTTGTAAAGAAGGCTCCAAAAAGTACAACCTTTGTTATCTGCCAGATTACAAAGTTTGGAACACTTAGCTTGTATTCCTTAAAGTTTGGAATATTTTCTGCTACAGAATAGTTACCCCCTCGCTTAAAAAATGTCAGAGCAAGATTGAGTCCATACCATGAAATTGAGGATCTGCTTTTGATGTTTACGCGAATTAATGCAATAGAAGACAAGACAACTGCAGAAAGTAATGAGAAATATAGTGGCTTTGTAAATAGAGTGCCAAACTCTTGTGAATTCATGTATAAAACTACTGCCTGATTGCTTGTCAAGACAAAAATTACAATGGCGATTAGAGCTACAACTCCTATCCTGACATATTTTCCAGAATCTCGTGGAGGTGGACTGGATTGAGTAGATGAATTATACAAAATTATGCTACCTTCCTTTGTATCAAATTAATTTCTTACCTAATTTGTTTTCTAAAACACCATTAATAAGTCAAATAGAGAGGTTCTTTAGATTGCATTTCCCAAGCCTTTGCACAACATGTAAACTGCAGCATATTTTGGTAAAGAGACTACCTCATTTTTGTATGGTCCAAATTTCTTATTCTTGAGTTTAATTTCTAATGGACAATCTGCTAGAATCTGTACATTGTCATCACCAAGTAAGCATGCCTCTGAAAATGGATCAAAAGAGTCTAAATTATCACATTGTATCTTTGAAAGACCACTCTTACTGTTTATCGAACCTTCTAGTCTGAATATCCTATGAATGTCCATAGTAACTTTTGGATCTACTCTTACTCCCATTGTTTTTTTTATCTCTTCTAATTGTAATTGAAACGCAGTATAACCATTAGAAATAATTTCCTTGGAAATTTTTGGAGTCTTTGATTTTGATGTAAATAATTTATGAGCAATTCTTCCTCGCCATCCCTTTTCCTCAAGTGTGGGAAGAGAAGATTTAGAATTATTTTGTCTTTTTATTCCAAAGGATTCTGGGATTGCTCCATTGAACATGATATAGTCTACCAAGTCGGCTCTTTCTTGCGAACCTAACGGTTCATGATCACTATTTGTTACTCTTATGTGAAATCCCTCATTTCCAGAAAAATCGACCTCAATCTCTTCTTTTTTAATATTAAAGTCAGATGTCAAGATATCAACAAGTTTTGTTACTTCTAGTTTAGATTCTGAGATACAATTTTTACACATTACTGATGTAGTCTCAAACTTTGTAGAACTACACCTGGAGCATTCTGATTGTAACTCTATTACAGAACTATTGCATGAACTACACTTGAATATGGTGTGATCCTTTCTGCATGGTAAAGCCAAGTCTTTTGCATCAATATCAAATATCAAGTCAGCTCCTTTCCAGTCTTTTTCAGACATGGGAAGATTTGGAAATGTATAGTATGCATTTGAACAATATACATCGGACGGAATTTCTTTCATTAGTAACAGATGAAGTTCCTTGTCATTTTTGATAACTAGATGCCTAGTCAT
>JANXYF010000099.1 GCA_025350175.1 Nitrosopumilales archaeon
TTTTTTACCTCTCGGATTGGAGTGCAAAATGCCCTGTTTTCTTTAACAATGATGCATTTATCCATCATCATGTTTTCTACCTTGATCCATTTTCCCTTGTAAAATATTTCGGTGTGATTGTTAGTAGTACTGTAAAAATCATCTGGCATTACCATGTCTTTTTGTGCAAGTTTTAGCGAGATAGATTGCTCAATCTTAGATGTTGCGCCCTCGCGGTATATTGCTTCTAGAATTTTATCAAGGTGCGATTGTGATTGACCCTGAATTGTAAGTTTTGCATAACTTGCATCTTTTTTATGCTTTCCCACCTTGAACTCTTGTACTTGAAACTCGCCCTTGAGGTCCATGATGACATCGAAAATTTTGGTTAGTATCATGGAATCAATGAGATGGCCTTTTACCTCTATCTCATGGGTGAATTTCTTTGCCATTTCCTAAGATTCCGTATTTGTACTAATTTAATCTTGGTGTCAATTATTTGTCAACAGACTCGAAAATAAAATCATTAAACTGGAAGAACCACATCACCTTTGTGCTCTTCGATATTATCAGATTTTATTCTTGTAACAATGGCGTCCTTGCGTTCCGCATTAAGACCTCTAACAAGTGCTTTTGAAATTCCATTTTTATCACAAATTACTATCATATATCCAGTAGAATCTGACAGCACATATCCTCCCGTATTATTTAGAACGGCGTAGAGATTTTCCTCGCCTACTGGTTCCCACACATTGGTCTTGTTATCTCTTAGTGCTAAAGCAGGCATTGCTTGATCATTACACAACTTGTTGAGATACTCACGTGATTCTTTGACTCTTTTCTCACCCATTTTTAGTGCAACAAAATACTGCATGATTGAAAAATCAATTCTAGTTATTTATACGATAGTGTGTCAAGTATGTCCAAAAGTTCTTTTGATTTTATCTCTTTTTTTGCCGAGTCTATAAACAAACTTAATTTTTCATTTGAAAATCCTTCTGAAGAGTATTTTGCAGCTTGGATGGCCATCTCTAGCTTGTCAATTTCATGTAAAAGGATAGATTCCTTTGTATCTGCCTGCATGTACTCTTGCCATATCTTGTCGTATTGTTCTGCAAGATTGCCTGGCAGTTTGGAGAAAATCTCTTTCATGGCATCGTCTTCGGATATTTTCTTGTTCTCCTTTGAGATTTCTTCTGGCATAAAATCCCCTGTGATTGATTCGGCTAGATCATGAAGAAGTGCCATTTTAAGAATTTTTTCTGTATCTAGTTTGTGCGAGTCTGACAAAACCATTGCCATGATTGCAGTGATGTAAGAATGGTCTGCTACTGACTCGGGATGTTCAATACCTACTTTACTTATCCATCCTTTGCGTGGTACTCTTTTGAGTTCTGATGCTAGATAGAAAAAGTCAAACAATACAAGTAATCATTCTCTTTGCCACCTGTTTTAATCCTTGAGTCTATTTGCCAGTTTTAAAATGTCAATATATTCAAACAAGATTAAAATGATAAGAATCACTAGCATGTAACTGTGAAAATTTATACTAAAACTGGTGATGATGGAACTACTGGACTAATTGGAAACAAGCGTGTAACAAAATCAAACCCACGAATTGCAACTTATGGTATAGTAGATGAGCTTAATGCAGCTATTGGAATTATCCTCTCATCGAAATTAGGAAAAGACATTCGTAATTTGTTGACTAGAATACAAAACGACTTGTTTGTAGTTGGTGCAGATCTTGCAAATCCAAACTTGGATAACAAATCTAACCGAGTTACATCTGAAATGGTATTGTTTCTTGAAAAAGAGATTGACAAATTGGAGGAAAAACTATCTCCGATAACTTTTTTCATTCTGCCTGGAGGAGATTTGATTGCATCTCAGATTCATCTGGCAAGGGCAATCTGTAGAAGAGCTGAGATTAATGTCGTAAAATTGTCAGAGGTAGACAAGATCAACAATGAATGTTTGATTTACATGAATAGATTATCTGATCTTCTTTTTGTGATAGCCCGAACAATAAATAAAAGAGAAAAAATTTCTGATGTTGCTTGGAAAAAATAGGAGAGACACACTTTAATTCCCGAATACTTTGAGAATCAAACGTGCCGCCGTAGCTCAGCCCGGGAGAGCACTCGGCTGAAGACCGAGCTGTCGCATGTTCAAGTCTTGCCGGCGGCACCTTTGCTTTTACTAAATACTACTGCGGATTTATAGCATATTTCTTAAATAATTATGAATTTCAATGCCAAGGCGTCTACATCTGATATGCATCAACAATATCTCTCGCAGTAACAATTCCAACAATGGAATTATTCTCTGTCAGACCCAATCTCTTGATATTTTTGGATGCCATGATTTTTGCGGCTTCATTTGCCAAGATATCTTTTTTTGCAGTAACAAGTGGAAATGAAGAATAGTCTCCTACACTACTTTGCAGATTTTCTCCCTTTGCAAGAACTCTGACTAGATCTCTTTGTGTGAAAATTCCATGCAATGAATCACGTGTTACTAGTATGCTGCCAATGTTTTTTTCATCTAAGAGTTTTACTGCATCTAAAATCGTGGTTTCAAATGGGCAATGATATACTGTTTTACTAATCACATTCTCAAGACTAGGAGCCTTGTCTGTTTCCACAAATGCTCTTATCATGTCAGATGCAGTGATTGTTCCAACTAGTTTATCAGTGTCAGC
>JANXYF010000120.1 GCA_025350175.1 Nitrosopumilales archaeon
GGTATACACCGTTTTATTTAATACATGACAGGCAAATAATGCAATCATGGTTTTAGATAGTAACTCCAAAAAAGCAATCGCCCTTCACAAATTACTCAAAGGTAAAATTATTGTTACAGGAAAGATTCGAAAACTAAAACGCAACCAGATAAAGCTGATCTATACACCTGGTGTTGCTGCTGTTTGTGAAGAGATTTTTCATCATCCAGAAAAAAAATGGGATTATACTTCAAAGGGGAATAATGTAGCTATTGTTACAGATGGTACAAGAATTCTGGGTTTGGGAAATATTGGTCCATATGCAGCTCTTCCAGTGATGGAAGGAAAAGCCGTTTTGTACCGAGAGTTTGGTGGCATAAGCGCATTTCCAATATGTTTGAATGAAACTAACAAGGAGAAAATAATTGCAGCTATCAAGGCAATTGAACCGGCATTTGGCGCAATAAATCTTGAAGATATTGAATCACCAAAAGTTTTAGAAATTTCTGAAGAATTAGAAAAAATTCTCTCAATACCAGTATTTCATGATGATAGACATGGTACTTCAGTTGTTGCACTTGCTGCACTTTTAAATTCTCTAAAACTTGTCAACAAACAATTACGATCAATAAAGGTAGTTGTTGCAGGTGCAGGTTCTGCAGGATATGGAATAACAAAATTGCTCATTGCAGCTGGATGTAAAAATATTATCGTTACAGATTCAGATGGTGCAATTTACAAAGGAAGAACGAAAAATATGAGCAAGTATAAACATGAACTAGCGAAAATCACAAACTCAAAAAGAGAAAAAGGTGGACTTTCTGATATAATGAAAAACGCTGATGTCTTTATTGGCGTCTCAGGAAAAAAGAATCTTCTAAATTCAGAAATCATAAAAAGCATGAATAAAGATTCAATAATTTTTGCGCTAACAAATCCTACCCCTGAGGTAAAACCAAGTATTGCAAAGGCATCTGGTGCTAAAATTGTTGCAACTGGAAGCTATCTCTATCCCAACAAGGTCAATAATGCTCTAGTATTTCCTCATATTATGAGAGTCATATTAGATAAAAAAATAAAAAAAATAACAACAGATTTGTTGATTGCAACAGCAAAAGCAATTGCCAACACTATTCCTGAAAGGAAATTGCATTGTGACAACATAATTCCAGACATGTACAACAAAGATATGCAGAAGAATATATCCAGTGCATTATCCAAGATGTACTTTTAACAAATTCAAGAGAAATATCATCTTTGAGTGCATTTTTGGTCTCGATCATTTTTTGTTTTTAGCAAATATACTCGAAAGTGAATTTAAAGATAATTGGGTAAATAACTAATCAAGACTAGCTCATTCATGAAAACACCCGAATGCTTTTATTTTCATACAAAATAGAGACAATGAAATGTCAAAAAAGATCCTAGTCTTTACAGTCCTATTTTCTCTTGCTTTATCCATGATGATATACCAAGAGGCCAGTGCTTTAACAAATTGGCCAGGTCAATCAACTCGTACTACAACAGCAAGTTTGGGTCCAAGTAAGGTATGTGGTGACCACATATGCAGATCAGGAGAAAGTTCCAAATGGTCGGATGCAGTAATGGCGTCTCAACGTCAAGGTACTCCAAAAGCAACTGGCGGCTATATTGGCATGGTCATAATGCATCAACTTGTTGTCAATTCACAAGTAAGTCCAAGTCATGTAAATTCTGTAATGACTCCAAGTCATCAAATGGGTAAAATGTCTAGCCCACAAGTCAATATGACTAGCTCAAAATAGTAATTTCGGAATCGCATTTCAAAAACAATTCCTCAAGAACTCTTATTTTTCACACATTATGAACACATTTAGCAATGTAGTAGAATAGAGGAACATTGCAAGTTACAAAATATCAAAAATTATTTTTAATAGTTTTTTTAGCAATAATTTTTAATTCTTGTTTCGGGCTTGCTTCATTTCCAGAATATTTTTGGGATGAAGGTGTATACGTCGATAGAGCCACAAACTTTGCCAAGACATTGCAAATGTATCAAGATCCAAACTACATTGACCATCCACCATTAGGGTGGATTATACCATCACTACTTTTTGCAGCAATAGGATTTCCAGAATCAATAGTTCATTTGCAAACTTATGATATAAATTTGCAGTTGCTTTTGTTATTTTTAATTCCAAGACTAGTTGCGGTATCATATATCATACCAATTGCAATTCTTGTCTACAAATTATCAGACCGATTATACAACAACAAAAAATTTGCCCTAATCTCGCTTGCTACCTTTGGATTAATTCCAGCATTTTGGCCATTTCGAAATCTCTTGCTAGATCCTTTGATGATACTCTTCGTACTAGTTTCACTATTTTTAATTGTGCCAAGAAATGACAATCACTCATCAAAGTCCAAGTTAATCATCTCAGGAGTATTCTTGGGATGCGCGTTACTTGTCAAATTCTCTGCAATTTTCTTTCTTCCTGCAATGATTTTCTATGTTTTAAGAAATAATACACGCTATAGAATAATATGGTCAATTCCTCTCATTGCAACGCTTCTCTCATGGATTATTGCAATGTCAAGCCAGCATGACTTATCGCATATACTATCCACCCAGTTATGGCAAGTAAATAGGGCATCCTCATTGCCATATGGCATTGCATTACAGATTCTTGCTTTCATAATACCAATTGGACTAGTCTTTGGAATTACAGGAATTGTACAGTTGACAAAGAAAAAACAGTTTTTTGCACCACTCTTATCAGTGCCATATCTGGGATTTTTGTTCAGAGGGGGTTTTGTTGGATTTGTTCATACAATACCAATTTTACCAATACTGAGTATTTTTTCAGGAAAACCACTTTATGATTTTGCAAATAGAGTTTCCCGCATAAAATCAACACAGGGCAATGACAGAACATTTGATCTACTTTTGATAGTTCTCGTGTTATCGTCAATTGGAATTACAATATGGATAACATCCTTTGATGCTGGACAGGCCCAGAGAGAAGCAATAGAATATCTTACAAGTACTCTACCAAAAAATTCTACACTGGTTACAAATCCAGGTTATGGATGGGTGATAAAACAATTCAGACCAGATCTTCAAGTTACAGATTTTTTTAGTTTTAATTTTATCAAAAAAATTCCCGATGAAGTGTACTTTGCAGAGAGTACATCTCCTGATAAACGCGATTCATCACTGATACAAACTCAGAGTATCTATGAAAAATCTTGTCTAGTAAAGACATTCAAAAAAGATCCACCGCTTGTTCATCCCTATTCATTTCCCTCAGATATGCCATGGGACGTAATGATACATCATTATACCACAAAAGGATGTCAGTGATTTACGTCTAAAATCAATGAGTGACGTACAACCCAAAGTAGACATGTAGATCCAAAGTTAATGTTAAATTGGCATGTTTGACCCAATCTCATAATGACAGAATTTGAAGAGTTTGCATATGCCCT
>JANXYF010000190.1 GCA_025350175.1 Nitrosopumilales archaeon
ATTTTGTTGACAAGATAGGAACAGATGGCATGTCTTTATACATACCAATTTTAGAATTAGAGAAATCCAATCTTAAATTCCCCTAATGATATAAATTTCAGTTTAATCAGATTGGAAAACAAATTTTGGCATTTCATCATAATTACAATATTTCAGCGTTAGATTTTGCCCTGGGATGAGAGCAGAATTTCCATCTATAGTTCCAAATACCCGTATGCTGCCTTCAAACTCTCCAACGCAAAAGTTTTTTCCATCTTTGCTAGAAAATTCAACAAGTATTGCTTTTTTTGAAACAGGTCTCCATATTACATCTCCAAAGCATTTGTTGCAAAAATCACTAGGAGGCCATACTAGATGCTTGCATTTTACACATTCACTACAGACAAAATTATTGTTTTTTAATTCGTTTTCAAATCTAGTCATGACTCTAATACCAAAACAGTTGATGATGTAGAACCAGCAGACATGTTATGTACAAGACCTGTTTTTGCCCCAGACACCTGTCTTTTTTCTGCCTTTCCACCCAGTTGCTGACAAATTTCAACCACTTGAGCTATTCCAGTTGCGCCTAGAGGATGCCCTGCACCAATCAATCCTCCTCGTGGGTTTATTTTTTTATCATCCGTGTTATACAAATCTCTAACAAATTTTGATCCTTGCCCTTTTTGGCAAAACCCCATGTCCTCCAATTCAATAATTTCACATACACTAAACGCGTCATGAAGTTCAACAACATCTACATCCATTGCAGTCTTGTGAGACATGTGATATGCATCTGCAACTGCAATCTTTGTTGATTCCATTGATACCAAATCATCATTTTTTGTAAAGCTTGCAGAGATTGTTTTTTGGCCAATTCCTGTAATCCAGATGGGAGTATCAGTATATTTTGTTGCTTTTTCTTCCGAGCAGATCAAAACTGCTGCAGAACCATCACAAGGCATCGAACAATCTAACAGTCGTATATTTCCAGTAAGATTTTTTGAATGCATTACATCGTCAAAAGAAAATGGCTTTTCAAAATATGCATATGGATTATCTAGCGCATTTTTATGATTTTTAACAGATACATATGCAAGATCTTCAAGACTGGTTCCATATTTTCTCATATGTGCACTTGTAAACATGGATGCCCAAAAAATCGGATGCTTGAATTCTCCTCGGGACATGTCCCAATCTAGAACAAGACCGGGATTGTCTGTCTTCTCGGCCCCCACAACAAGCGCAGTTTCTGCAAGCCCAGAGGAGACATAGGCATATGCTGAGACCAGCGAGTTTGTTCCAGAATTACACAAACTTTCAACCGAGTGAGATATTTTTGGTTTAACTCCAGATAACTCTGATATGATATTTGCTAAATAATTTTCATGTGCATTTGTTGAAGTTAGTACTACGTCAACATCTTTTTGCTCTAGGTTTTTAGTATTTTCAAATATTGGCTTGATTGAAGATAACATTAACGAATCTAGCGGTTTTTCAGTTTTATTGAATTTAGTAAGACCGTTTGCAACAATTGCTACTTTTTTCATTGCATATCACTTGCTAGTGTTCTAGTGAGTAATTCAAAAGATTCACGAGTCTTACCAACGGGATTGAATTGAAGTATAGGTAAATCGATTCCTGCATCTACAAATTGTAATAATTTTCTTCGGATATCATCAGGAGTTCCACTCATTGATAAAGAATTCATCATATCATCGGTCACATAACTATAGTTATTTTTTAGACCACTTTTCTTGTACTCATCAAATATTGCCATGGTCTCATTTTGAAATCCATTTGATGATAAAAATTCTCGATAAATTTTTCCTACCGAAATATAAAATGCTATTGTCTGCTTTGCTCTGATGATCGCTTTTTCAGAATCTTCGGAAACACATGTTATCAATTGACATGCAACATCGATTTTTTTCATGGCCTGCATTTTTTTAATCGTCTTTTTTAATTCTGGCAGGGGTCTCAGATAGAAGATAACACCATTAGCAATCTCCCAAGTAAGATCTACCATTTTTTTATTTATAGCTGCAAGGTAGATTGGAATTTCTTTCCTAGGAGGTTTAATCAAAAGACCAAAGTTTTGTAGGTGAAAAAATTCCCCCTTGTAAGATACTTTTTCTCCAGAAATAATGAGCCGTATTATGTTAACATATTCGCGCATTCTTTGTAGTGGATTTTTAAATTCTAAACCGTGCCAGTCCTCAACAATAGATCTGCTACTTGTACCCAGACCCAGAATAAATCTACCATTGGATAAAGTATCAATAGTTACAGCAGACATTGCAATCAATGCAGGACTTCTAGAGTAGATGTTGATAATAGATGAACCCAACTGGTGTTTTTTTGAGATATTGGAAATGCTCGATAAAATTGAACCACAGTCCATTCCCCAAGTTTCTGGGATCCAGATAGAATCGGCCGAGTAACTGTTTA
>JANXYF010000194.1 GCA_025350175.1 Nitrosopumilales archaeon
GCAGTTACATCAAGCTCATGTGTTACAGCTCGTTTGTTTAAAGTCTCTATGTCTTCAACAACATGTTTTACATTAAAGAGTGGCGAAGTAACTTTACCGCTTAACATTCCATAGAACATGAACGCATCATCTGCGTCAGGAGTGTGTCCTATTGTAATATCCATGATGATGATTTTTATGTCTATTATAAAAATCAAGTTCGTGTCAACAATCACTGCCTTTGAAAGCGAGATAACCATGCAACTTGAATTCTTGGAGCATTTTCAATCTCAAAAGCAACTGTCTATACACAATCAACAAAAGGCCGTATTCTGTGGAACTGGAGACTCTTTTGCATCTGCACAACTTGGCGAAGTCTTTTCTGATTTTAGGGTAAAGGCACTAGATCCACTTGATATATCAAAATATACAAAACTTTTGAGTAATCATCATTTGTATCTGATATCAATTTCAGGAAATACCATATCCAATATCAAACTTGCAAGACAATCAAAAATTTCTACTGCAATTACTGCAAATCCCACAAGCAAACTTGCCAATGTATGTGATGGAATAATTCCCTTAAAATTTGATAACACTGGAATCCAGACTGCGGGAAGTATTAGCTTCCTTGCAAGTGCTCTCACATGTATCTCACTTGTGACCAGATTTAAGATGCCAAATTACGCCAAACTGTACAAAATGGCTTTTAATGTTTCCAAAAAACCAATTCACGGTAGGGTCTATGTTTTAGGGAATTTGTACAGCTATCCAATTGCAATGTTTTGTGCAGCAAAATTACAGGAGGTTTTAGGGGCAGATGTTCGTTATGAGCGAATAGAGCAGTTCTCCCACATGGGACTATTCTCATCAAGAAAAGGTGATACTGTACTAATATTTGAAAAAAAGAATAACCATAATGAAAAACTTGTACAGCAGATAAAAAAATGTGGTTTGCATCCAATACTTGTCGATCCTCCCACAAATGATCCAATAGGACAAGTTATCTTTTTCATCTTTGTTTCAGAATTATTGTCATTACATTTGGCAAAAATAAAAAATAGAACAGAATGCTTTTTTGTAGAGGAAAAAAAATTACGAAACGTTAGTTCTTCCATGATCTACTAATTTTTTTTATAATTCTTCTAAACGTTTAATACCGGCTAGAAAAGGATTTTAGCTAAACCATGAAGTTCAAGGCGACAGATCAAATTCTGAATATAATTGGTAACAAGAAAAATATTCGCAACTTTGGAGTCATTGCACACGTAGACCACGGCAAGACAACTATGAGTGATAGTCTTCTTGCATCAAGTGGTATAATCAGTCCATCTGTTGCAGGCCAAGCTCTTGCACTTGATTCAATGAAACTTGAACAAGACAGACAGATGACAATTGTCCAGGCAAACGTTACTTTGCTTTATGAACAAAACGGCGAAGAGTATGTAATCAACATGATTGACACTCCAGGACACATTGACTTTACTGGCAGAGTGACAAGAAGTCTTCGAGCTATAGATGGTGCAGTAGTTGTATCTGATTCAGTTGAAGGTATAATGACACAGACTGAAACCGTAACTCGTCAGGCATTAGAAGAACGAGTGAGACCTGTTTTGTATATCAACAAAATTGACCGTCTCATAAAGGAACTAAGATTGCCACCAGAGAAGATGCAAGAGTGGTTACTAGATATTATTACAAACTTTAACAGACTAATTGACATTTACGCAGAGCCTGAGTACAAGGAAAAATGGAAAGTAAGCATTCAGGACGGTAGTGTCTCATTTGGTTCTGCAAAAGACAAGTGGGGATTTAACGCAGATGTAATGAAGAAAAAGGGAATTTCGTTTAAGGATATTTATGAAGCATATTCTGAAGGCGGCGATGTAAAAAAACTAGCAGAAAAAGCTCCATTGTATGACGCAGTACTTGGAATGGTTGTAAAACATCATCCCTCTCCTGATGTTGCACAAAGATATAGAATTCCAAAAATCTGGAAGGGAGATTTAGAATCTGATATTGGTAAAGCACTTATGAACTGTGATGATAACGGTCCTACCATTATGATGATTGTAAACATGACAGTAGATCCTGCAGCTGGTCCTGTCGCAATTGGGAGATTATTTTCTGGAAGAATAAAAGATGGTGATAGAATACATTTGATTGATACAAAACGAGAAGGTCGAGTCCAGTCTGTCAACTTTTTCATGGGTAACCAAAGAGAAATGGTCGGACAATTAGCAGCAGGAAACATTCCAGCTTTGCTAGGATTGGAACACGCAAGAGCCGGTCAGACACTATCTTCTATTCCAGGAATTCCTGCATTTGAGGGAATTCAATATGTATCAGAGCCTGTTGTATCAATTGCAGTAGAACCAAAACATCCTAAAGATTTACCAAAACTTGTTGAAGCATTAAACCGTATAACAATTGAAGATCCTAATTTAATTGTAAAAATTAATGAAGAATCTGGTGAGACTATAATTGCTGGAATGGGGGTGCTACACCTTGAGATTGCAACCGCATTGATTGCCGATGCTAAAGTGGAAATTGTTACATCGCAGCCACTGATTAATTACCGAGAGACAATTCGTGGCTCTGCTGGACCGATCATGTCCAAGTCCCCTAACAGACACAACAAGATCTTCATGAAAGTAGAGGCATTAGATGATAAAGTTGCCGAGATGATAAGAAACGGAACACTAAACGAGTACAAGGACAAAAAGGAAGTTGCCAAGTTACTAAAAGAAGCAGGATGGGATGGCGACGAGGCAAAACGTGTTATGAGATTTGATATACGAGGTAATGTAATGGTAGATGGAACCAAGGGTGTCCAGTTTGTTGGAGAGTCTACTGATTCTATACTATCAGGTTTTGAAGATTCTGTTAAAGAAGGTCCTCTTGCAAGAGAACAGGTAAGGGGTGCCAAGTTTACATTTACACACTTTGTTCCACACGAGGATCCAGCTCATCGAGGTCTGTCACAACTAGGACCTGCTTCTCGAAGAGTCTGTACCGGAGCAATGCTTTTGGCACAGCCTGTATTACTTGAACCCATGCTTGGAATCGAGGTTCGTGTACCACAAGACATGATTGGTAACGTTGCAGGTGTAATATCTGGCAAGAGAGGCAAGGTACTAAACATGGAACAAAAAGGTGTCATTCATATAATATCTGGAGAACTTCCAGCGTCTGAAACATTTGACTTGTCTGAGATAATGCGTGGACAGACAGCAGGACGTGCAATGTGGAACACTCACTTCAAGTCATGGACTCCTGTTCCAAACTCAATTCTTACAAAAGTAATTGCTGATATTAGAAAGAGAAAGGGACTTGCACCAGAAGTGCCAACTCCAGACGAATACGTCGACAGCGAGTAAAAAGACACTCCCCCTCATTTACGTTCAGAAAATCCGTTAGGACTAGAATAATGATTGGCTATGATTTGTTGGAAAGAAGTTAATTCAAATGGTTTCAAAAAGATGATTAACAACCATTTGATTCCGTGGTTCAATGCAGGATGCTAATGAAAAACTATCATCAGACAGAATATCAAAACTCAAGATCGTACTGGTTCTCACTTCTGCCTATTTCGTCATAGAAATCATTGGAAGTCTGTTAACTGGAAGTC